>NZ_CP011390.1:4090000-4390000 GCF_001644645.1 Flavisolibacter tropicus
ATTCTCTTATAATAGCAAAGCATTCCACTCACGGAGTGCTTTGCTATTTATAGACAGTTCCTTTCCTTCATTAGCTAATTGGCACATTAGCTAATCAGCAAATTCTCCTTTACTCCTTTCCTCTGTGCGAAACCTGCGCGCGTGCGCTCCCCCTTTGGGGGAATCGGAGGAGGCTACTATTAATAAAGTTTTATATTCGAACTTTTAAATAGCTAGCCGCCTTGCCAAGATTATCCTGCTTATTTCTGCTTACTTGTTTTATCCTGATCTGTAGTCTTTCAAGGGCACAGGAGACCTCTATTGAGAGTATACAGGGGCAGCCCGCACCAGAGGTGTATGATCTACTCAAAGACAGTAAGGGGTATCTGTGGCTAGCACATGAATTAGGGGTCAGTCGTTATGATGGAGCGGCTTTTATCAATTTAAATAATCCGAGCCAGAACTCGTTTGCTATGACTGACTTGATGGAAGATGAAAAGGGTCGCATCTGGTGTCACAACTTTACCGGCCAAATCTTTTACATCAAGAATCTAAAACTGCATTTGCTCTCACAATATAAATCAGAGGAAGAGGTGTGGTTTCCCAGAATGGTTATCTGTGGCGATGAGCTAGTAGTTACTTCTATAAAGGGGTTATTTGTTTATAATCTTATTACAGACCAGTCGGCTTATTATTTGATACCTGGCGGAACGAAATCGTTAACACGAGTTGGCAAAAAGGTGGTTTGTTTTGGTGATAATAGATGGTATTCTTATGAAGCAGGCTTACCTATTCGTAAGCTTTCTTCCAGCTTATACTTTTCATTAATTCAAACAGCCAGCTTACAAAACGTAAGTTTTAAAGACACCTTTTATCTGACAGCCAATCCAATGAGTGCTTACTACAAGTTGACGTTGGATGGAGATAGCATAAAAGTGCAGTCGGAAAATAAAACGTCAGCATTCTTAAATACCATTTCTGTACAGGAAAATAAAGTATGGGTACATACAAAAAATTCGAGTTTCACTACCGATGGAAAGGATACGATAGAAGGGTTGAATTTATCTGATGTTCTTACTGATAGTAAAGGTTATAAATGGATGAGCAGCTTGAAAAAAGGCCTTTGCGTTCAATACAATTCACAACAGATAAAAAGGTTAAATGTATCTGCTTTAAGTCCGGGTGATTATGTCAGAAGAATACATACGTTTGATGACCAGATTTTTGTAACTACTGCAAATGGTAAGCTATTCAAATTAAATGATCAAGCTACCTTAACCTATATACTGTCTATACCAAAAACGGCGGGTATTATAGAACAAATTACTCCGTTAGGTAACAATCATTATCTTTTAGCAGCTTCTGTCGGCATGTATTTATATAATAGCGGGACAGGGCAGTTAAGTCAATTTACGTTAAGCTATATTGCAAAGGAAGTACTTATACATAAAGGGAAAGTTTATTTTGCAACTGCCGCAGGTATTAATACAATTGAAAAAATTGAAAATAAGCTGTTGGTTAGCTTATCGAAAGAATTGTTTGATAAAAAACAGCGCTGCAGAAGTATTGCATTTTCCGGAGATAGTTTGTTCGCTGCGTACAGCGATGGTGTTTATATAGCATATAATGACTCTATTCATAGGTTTCTATATAATGGACACCCTGTTTATGCCTCTAAAATTAAGGTTGTATCGGGTAAGATTTTGATCGGTACAATTAACCAAGGTGTGTTAATCATTGAAAATGGAACCACAAAAAGCCTTACAGAGCATGATGGCTTGGTTTCAAACAGTATAAAAGATATAAAGACATCAGCAAATAGTACCTGGTTGGTTTATAATAATGATTTTCAGCAGCTCAATCACTCGCTGACTGGCATAGAAAACAAACCTGATTATTTTCCCAAATTAATTGGCGTCAATGATCTTGCAGCTTTGAATGATCGACTTTATATAGCTGTCAATGAAGACGTTTATAGCATTCGGATGGTATTGCCTACGTCTAATGTTTACATCAAGACGTACATTGATAAAGTTGTAACAAACGGTAAAGAACTTATCTCTGGAAATAAACTGGCACATTTCCAAAATCACCTCCAATTTTCTGTTTCCACGCCCTTTTATTCACCGTATTCAAAAATAATTTATCAGTACCGAATCAAAAGTGCGACGGATAGTACGTGGCAAACAGGTGCTCCGGGACAGACTGTTTTTGACGTTGTTGCTTTGGAGCCAGGTAGGTATACATTTGAAATTGTTGCTGCAGACAAAAGTAAAAATGTCATTTCTAAGCCAGCGGTCTATTCCTTCGAAATTGAGCCGCCCTGGTATCAAACTTGGGTCTTTCGGGGGCTAGTAGCTATCGCGGTAGTGGCGCTTGGATTGTTAGTGGTGCGTTATTATTATAGAACCCGCTTGCGCAAACAAAGCGCCGAATATGAAAAGATACTGGCTGTGCAGGCTGAACGACAACGCATTTCTTCAGAGATCCACGACGATATCGGTGCAGGGCTGTCGGCTCTTCGACTGCTTACCGAAATCACAAAAGACAAGTTGCCAGAAAGTGAGGCGCAACGTGAAGTTGGTAAGATCCATACTTCCATCAGTGAGTTGTCGCAAAAGATGCGGGAGGTGATCTGGAGTTTGAATACAGATAATGACAACTTGAAAAACCTGCTGTATTATATTCAGCGACAGGCTTACCTTCTGTTTGAAAATAGTCCGATTCGACTAAAAGTACTTTTCCCCACACAGGACATTCCCGAGGTGGTGATCAAAGGCGAAAAACGCCGGCACATTTATCTGGCGGTGAAGGAAGCCTTACACAATTGCCTGAAACATTCTGACGCAGAAACCTGTTACCTGACCATGCGTGTGGAGGATCGAATATTAAAAATCATCATTGTAGACGATGGCAAAGGTTTTGCGCCGATTGACAAGTGGCAAACCGGTAATGGATTAACAGGTATGAAGCGGCGCATGCAGCAAATCAATGGTTTTTTTGAAATACAGTCAAAAGAACAAACAGAAGTACGGTTTATAATACCACTAAATGAAAAATCATGAAAACAGTAGTAGACATCGTTGAAGATAATGTGCTTTTCCAGCAAGCATTGATCAACGTCATCAATAATAGTGATGTATTTGAATTGGGGCAGGTATATGGGTCGGCTGAAGGCGCCATGGCAATATTGAAACGCTCTCCTGATATTGTTATTGTAGATATTAACCTTCCCGGTAAAAGCGGCATAGAGTTAATTGCGCAGCTTAGCGTCAATATTGATATACAATGTTTGGTATGTAGCCTGCACGATGACGATGATCATATCGTACAAGCCTTGGAAAATGGTGCAGCCGGATATATATTGAAAGATTCCAGCGTATCACAAATTCACAATGCCTTATTGGAATTAGCAAGAGGTGGGGCACCAATGAGTCCTTACATAGCCAGCAGGGTGATCTCTTTCTTTAAAAAGCCAAAGATCAACGAAGAGAGTGCATTGTTAAGTAGACGTGAGCGCGAAGTGTTGGAGTTGGTAGCCCAAGGGCTACAGTATAAAGAGATTGCCGACCGTTTGCACCTTAGTACCGAAACCGTTAAAAAGCACATGCGTAATATTTATCAAAAACTGCATGTGCAGAACAAGGTAGAGGCAATTAACAAGTTTCGATCGATGTAGAAGGGCAGCGCGGCAAAGGCCAGGGAGAATAATGAACAAGGAATGATGAAAGAAGAAGTGGAGGAAAGGCACAAGGGGCAAGAAACAAGGAACAAGAAAGGAAATGTTCAATGCTCAATTTTCAATGATCAAGGTACAAGGAAGAAGAAAAGACTATAAAGAAAAAGCACTCCATTAAAGGAGTGCTTTTCTATTTCTCATTATTGAATATTCTCTTCTTTCTTCCTACTTCATTCCTTGTTCCTGGTTCAATACTCTTCGCGTCCCTTTGTGCTTTTGCGTCTTAGTTGCCCATTCCCTTCTCTCTGTGCCCGCTGCGTTCTCTGGGCGAAACAAAAAGTGCGAAGCGCTCCCTTTAGTAGCTGGGTTTGCTGTAGCCTTCGCGCATCAAAAATCACGTTTCGCTATACAAGCTACACGTTTCCCTTTGCTTTTAGAATTCGTTTGCAAATACCCGGCGCACATTTGCATTCTCATGTGCAGAATGGTGTTCTCATCGTTCTTTTGTTTTTAAATAAATATACCGCAGGCGGTTTCTACCGCCTGTTTTGTTTTTTGGGAGCATTGATCATTTTCTCTTTCTTCTCGCAGCTCACAGCTTTCAACTCTCCACTTATCCTCCCTTCCTCATTCATCATTCCTTGTTCCATGTTCAATATTCTTTCCCTTGTCAACTTATCAACTCGTCAACCTGTCAACCATCATCAGCTAATTCTCCTTTCCTCTTTTCACTCTTTACACCTCCTAGCTTTCGTGCATCAAAAATCATCCTTCCCGTACTACTTGTCATCCCTCGCGAAAAAACAGCAATTGCAGCCCGGCATTATTCGAATTAATGGTGTCAATTGTGCGTTCACTTTAAAAATCCAGTTTATTAAAAACGTATGAGAAAGTTTATCTGTTTGCTTTTCAGCTTTCTGATGACGGCAAGCATTTGGGCTCAACAACGTGTAATTAAAGGACGGGTTACTGATGCCAACGGTAATCCATTGTCCGGTGTTACCGTTTCGGTTGGAGGCCAAAGTGCTGGTCGAACAGATCAGAATGGAAACTTCAGTGTTTCTGCCGCACAAGGAAACACCTTGGTCTTTACCTATGTAGGCCATGAAAGAAAAGAGGTGCAGGTAGGTGCAAGTGGCGACATCTCGGTGTCATTACAAGCGCAAGCAAAAGAAATCGAAGCTGTAGTTGTTACAGCATTAGGACAAACAAGAAGTAAATCTAAAGTTGGTTATTCTGCCAGCTCATTTAATTCAGACGCTATCAACCGTGCCGCTCCAGTAAACGTATTAGATGGATTACAAGGTAGAATTGCCGGTGCCGATATCTCAACTACCGGTGGACAGCCTGGTTCTTCTACCAAAGTAGTTTTAAGAGGTTATGGTGTGTTAGGAGATGGTAATCAGCCATTGTATGTGATTGATGGTGTGCCTATGAACGATGCGCGTTTAGGTTCCAGTTCATCTGCCGGTGTGGATTTTGGTAACGGCTTGAACGATTTGAACCCTAACGATGTGGAAAGCATTACTGTACTGAAAGGTACTGCGGCCGCTTCTCTGTATGGTTCACAAGCAAAGAATGGCGCCATCATGATCACGACTAAAAGAGGTCGCGCCGGTAAATTAAAAGTAGGCTTTACATCTTCTTTCAACTTATCTACTGTAGGTAAGGTTCCTGATTACCAGACTACCTTTGGACAGGGATGGGATGGTTTGTATTGGTCGCCGGAAAATGGTAGCTGGGGTCCACGTTTAGATGGTAAAGAAAGATTGTGGGGTTCTGTAGTTGACAACTCTCAGTTATTGAAACCATACACCGCTGCTAAAAACAACATCCGTGATTTTTATGATTACGGTCAGGAGTGGAACAATACCATTTCATTAGCAGGTGGTAATGATATTACGAACTTCTACTTCTCTTATGGTAATGTAAATAGCAACGGGGTGTTGCCCAGCGATGCCGATGCGTTGAATCGTAATACGTTCAGCTTGCGTACCAACAGCAAGTTCAACAAGTTTACACTGGGAACTTCCTTCAACTATGTAAACAAAAAACAAAATGCCGTAGCTACGCAAAGCGAGTCTGGCGTATCGGGTGGTATGTTCGAGGAGTTGCTGCAAATACCAGCAGACATTCCAATTGCTGATTTCAGGGATTACAAGAATAAGTTCTTTAACGTAGACAACTACTTTACACCTTATTCCGAGAACCCTTATTTCATTCTATATGAAAATGGAAACCAACAGAAGTCTGACCGCTTCTATGGTAATGTGGATATGAACTATAAGTTCACAGATTGGTTAACAGCTCAGGCCCGTGTAGGTGGTGACTTTACCAATGCCAATACCTTTATCTGGAAAGCGCGCAGCGAGCCTAAGGCTGGTAGCTGGAATGCAGGCGGTAATACCGAAGGCCAGACACGTTCTCCAAATGTGGGTGGTGTAAGCCAGTGGAATGATTATTCTGGCTTGATCAATGGCGACTTCCTGTTGAAGTTTAATAAGCAACTAAGTGATAATTTTTCATTAGAAGCTATTGGCGGTTATAACTATTACCAACAGACTGGCCGATACAGCAGGGCATCTGTAATTGATCTGACCATTCCTGGTTTCTATAACCTGTCCAACTCGTTGAACAAGCCTACTGCCTCAGCTGGCAATAGCAGAAAGAGAACCATGGGTGTATATAGCCAGGCTATAGTGGGCTACAGAGATCAGTTATACCTGACTGTTAATGCTCGTAATGACTGGTCATCTACATTACCAATAAATAATAACAGCTTCTTCTATCCTGGTGGCAACATATCATGGGTAGCTTCTAAAACCTTGGATCTTTCCAGCACGCCAATCAACTTGTTGAGATTCCGTGCGGGTTATGGTAAAACAGGTTCTGATGCACCTATGTACCTGGTGAATTCAACACTGGTTCCGGGTAGTGTAGGTCTTGGTTTTGGTAACCTTAACTTCCCATTCAATAATGTTACAGGCTTTGAAATTGGTAACACTATTGGTAACCTGAGTCTGAAGCCAGTTATTACTAATGAATTGGAAACAGGTGCTGAAATCCGTTTATTCAAGAACCGTTTGGGTATTGATGCGGCTTATTATGATAAGAGAACCGAAGGTCAGATCCTGAACGTTCCTATTTCACCTTCTAGCGGTTATACAGCGCTAGTAAGCAATATTGGTACGGTAACAAACAAGGGTGTGGAGTTGACTATTGACGGTACACCAATCCGTAATAGAAACTTCAACTGGACAGCTACCTATACCTTCACACGCAACAGAAGCAATGTAGAGAATTTAACAGATGGTCTGGATAAGATCTCTTTGAATACTGCATACGATGCTGAATTCAATATCCGTCCAGGTATGCCAGTAGGGGTGTTTGAAGCACCAGTGGCCAGATATACTTCTGATGGCCGTATGATTGTAAGCGCTTCAACCGGTTTCCCTGAAGTGGCTGCTGACAAAGCGGTTTACGGTTCGTCTCAGCGCGACTACACAATGGGCTTGAACAATACCTTAAGCTACAAGAACTTTTCGCTGGGCTTTGGCTTGGATTACAGAAAAGGTGGTTTGTTCTATAGTGGTACTGCCGACTTGTTCCTATTCACAGGTAATGCCTACATGACCACTTACAATGATCGCAAGCCTTTTGTCATTCCTAACTCTGTGAATGAAGTAATAGGTGCCGATGGTAAAGCGACTTATGTAGAGAATAAAACATTGATCGATCAGGCACACGTTGATGATTATTTCTATACCAGCAATGGTAAAGCGTTAGCATACAATTACCGCATCCTGGATAAGTCGTTCCTGAAGTTGAGAGATGTGACGTTGTCTTACAAGCTACCATCTTCTATAGCCAGTAAGATTAAGGCTGAAAACCTGTCCTTGACATTGTATGGCCGCAACTTCCTGCTGTGGACACCGAAAGAAAACGTGTATATCGATCCTGAAGCTTCCAACTTCGGAAATGACCTTTCCGGTGAGTTTGGTGAGTTCAGAACCGGTCCTACACTGAAACAATTTGGTATTCGTTTAAACGCAAACTTCTAATCCCCTAAAAAAAGAACGAGAATGTTGAAACTGAAGAAGGGTGTTCTTGCCGCTGCTGTACTGGCTATGCTAGTCGGCAGTGGTTGCAAGAAACAACTAGATATAAATACCGATCCCAATAACCCTCCTGTAGAACAAGGTACGCCTCGCCTGGTATTCCCGGCAGCAGTATTGTCTACTACTGGTAGAGTAGGGGGCGACATGGCCATCTTAGGTGGTCTTTGGTCACAGTACTGGACACAGTCGGCTACGGCTAACCAGTACAAGAATATTGATATGTACAACTTGAAGAGTGCCGATTTTAACGGCGCTTATACAGAGTTGTTCTCTGGTGCCTTGAACGATTATCAATTCGTGATTAACAAGTCTAAGGAACAGTCTGACTGGAAATACTTGTTAATGGCTACCGTAATGAAAGCCTATACGTATCAGATATTGGTCGATCTATATGACCAGGTGCCTTATACCGAAGCTTTCCAAGGTAACGCCAACCTGCAACCCAAGTTTGATGATGGTTATAGCATCTACAAGGGTTTGTTAGCTGAGATTGATGAAGCTTTAGGTAAAGACTTTACGTCTGGTACGGTAGATTCTAAAGACAAGGCAGCAGATCTGGTATTTAAAGGCGACATGGAAAAATGGGAACAGTTTGCCAACACGCAAAAGCTGAAAATGTTCTTGCGTATGGTAAATGTAAAGCCTGCAGAAGCAGAAGCGGGTATTAAAGCGCTATATGCAAGTGGTGCTACATTCCTGTCTACCGATGCAGCTATTAAAAGCTTCCAGGATGCGCCAGACAACAGTAACCCTATGTATGAGTACAACGTAAGAAAACTGAACGTGGGCACTAACCTTAGAGCTAGCCGAACTATGCTGACGTATCTGCAAGCTAATGGCGATCCTCGTGTAAGTGCATTCTATACGAATACTACGGGTATCAATCAGGGCGACTTTGCTAGTACTGATGCTACTTATCAAGGTGCCGGCGTTGTAAAACAAAGTCCTACCGATCCGGTATATTTTATCTCTGAAGCGGAGTCTTACTTTATGCAGGCTGAAGCAAGAGAAAGATACTTTGGTGGTGCTGACGCTCAGGCTTTGTATAATCAGGGTGTGTTGAAAGCGTTTGCGCAAGTAGGTCAAAGTGGTGCTTCTTTTATTGCACCTGGTGGTAAGTATGCTTATCCAGTAGCCGGTAGCTTGGAAGACAAGATCAAGGCGATAAGCACACAGAAGTGGATCTCTTTCTTTGGTTCTCATGCGCTGGAAGGTTTCTTTGAAAAGAACCGTACGGGCTATCCTAAAACCAGTGCCGTTTACTCTGATGAAGCTGCCTACGTGCCGGGTGAGTTTGTGATCTCAAGAAATGCTGTTACAAACGGCCAACTACCAAAGCGTTTGGTATTCCCTAATGTAGAAAGACAACGTAATAATAATACTCCAGCAGAAGTGCCAATTACTACTCCTGTTTGGTGGGCTAAATAACCCTTAGTAAAACAATTGAATAGATGAAACAGATTCTTTCCATAGTTCTTCTTTCTGCAGTATTCTTTACTTCCTGTAAGAAAGATGAAATCAATAATACAGACGAGAAAGTTGGTCACTCCCGGGTGACTAACTTTCCCGAAATCAGTATCAAAGGTGATCGCCTGATCATTTTAAATGAAGGTGCCACTTATACAGAACCCGGTGCAACAGCGCTTATCAAAGGTGCTGCTGTGCAGTATCAAACAAACGGTACCGTAAATACCGCCGTTCCTGGTGTTTATAATCTTACCTATTCTGCTCAAAATGCAGATGGCTATAGTGCGTCTGACTGGAGAACTGTAGTAGTGATTGGTAATAGTGTAGCCGCCAACGATTTTTCAGGTAACTATAATCGTGCAGCAACTGGTACTACCACTACGTGGAGAAAGAAAGCTACAGGTGTTTATGAAATAGATAACCCAGGCGGTGCAGTTACTGGTTATGGTTTAAAAGCAATTGTAGTAAACTACCAAGGGAATAAGATCAAGATCCCTCGTCAGCTGGGTGTTGATCCATCAGGTAGTCCAATTGAAGTAAGTACCGGCTCTGAAACGTATACTCCTGAAACGGGTACTTATTCCTGGATATTCCTTGCCCCTGGCTATGGTACAGCGTCAAGAACCTTTGTAAAACAATAATAATCTGAACACAAGTATGAAAAAACTAGCATTGATATTAGTTGTTGCCGTAACCGCACTTACAGCTTGCACAAAGGAGAAGCCGGAAGTAGGCGGCACTGGTGCCGAGAAAGTGGCCAACGAATGGTGGGTGCGCTTGACGGTAGAGGGTAATGATATTTATAAACTGGGCCATTTTAAAATGGCAACCTATAATACTGCCAGCAGTAAGGATTCAATTTGGATCGATGATCTGAAACATGGCTATGGCTTTAAAAGCAAAGCAAAGGTGGATCTTAGTAATCTAACTTTTGGTGCGGCCAATGTACAAAACACTTACTATGACCCAGCAAAGCCTGCTAACTTCCCATTAACAGTTAGTGTTACAAATGGTAAAGTGCTTCCTGGTGCAGGACTATCTAAAACCGGCAATGTTACTGATAGCATCTACCTGGAAGTAGAGTTTTCAGATGACCCGGGAACTAAGTATATAATGAGCGGTCACGCACGTACGCAATTCGCTGAAGACGAATATTAATTTGACAACCCTTTTAGTAAAACTATCGTTAAAGCCCTCTGTCAAGAGGGCTTTCTTGTTTAAGTTTGTCGGTGCTAAAAGCATACAGCTAATCAGGTATTGTGATTGTGTGCCCAAACTACTGCTCCCTTATTACTTTAATGTGCAGAATTAGTCTTACCAGTTAGACATATAAATAACACTGTTTTTCCGGTAAGGATACCGTCTATCCACAATCCCTTTATGTGTACGGCTGCTATGTTCTTTTTTTGAAGAGAAAGAGATAGGAGTTGACAACCTTATGAACCGTATTTCGTTTTTAAGAGCCCTTTTTGTAGTGTTTTTGGGTGTAAGTGTGCCGTTACTTTCAGGGATTATTTCGTATCCCCATGATCGGTGGCAATACCTTGTATCTACAACCGTTTATTTCATCTTTGTTTTTGCTATAAGCTGGATTACTTGCAGGGTATTTAACGCCCGTATACGAGCATTTTACCCTATTACCGGCAGCCCTTTTTTAAAAATGCTGTTGCTGTGCCTATCCAGTTCTGTGATCGTTGGTGCATTCCTGGCAACAGCTACAGTGTCGTGGTTAAATCTAACCGATCATTCTATCACCTGGAGCCGTATACGCCTGGCTGTACTCCTGAGTACCATTTTCTCTGTGATTTTTACCCTACTGTTTGAAGTGGCACGTCTTAGTTATGAACGACTAAATACACGGCAGGTAGTAAGGCGGTTAGACCGAAAATGGCATAAGGCAGAAATGAATGCATTGAAATATGAAATGGATCCCCATTTTATTTTCAACTCACTGAACACTTTATCGCACTTGATTAATACTGATAGCAGCAAGGCGCATTTGTTCAACCATAAACTGGCACAGGTCTATAAGTATTTCTTAACTACCAAGAATAAGGATTTGATTCCGGTTGCAAAAGAGTTAGCCTTTATTAAGGATTATGTGTTCTTATTAAACATCCGGTATGGTGAAAAACTAACACTGTCTATCAATATAGATAACCTTGATGTAGATCAGGCCATGATTGTGCCCTGCGCCCTGCAGGTGCCTATTGAAAATGCCATTAAGCACAATGAACTAACGGCCCAGGAGCCTTTAACGATAAAGGTCGTTTTCGACGGCAATGCTTTGCAGGTGAGCAATGAGTTACGCCCAAAACAGTACTCAGTTGAATCCACTTCTATCGGGTTGTCTAATCTTAATAACCGCTATCAACTGGCTTGTCAGCAAGCTATTGATGTATTAAAAACCAAGCATGAATTTATAGTGAAGCTGCCCTTGGTAGCATAAAGGAGAGAAGGAGATGATGAGAGCTATAATCATAGAGGATGAAGTGCCGGCGCTGGAGAACCTGCTCTACACATTTAAGCAAGTAAACCTTTCTATTGAAGTAGTAACAGTATTGCCAACCGTTAAGGAAGCTATTGCCTACTTTGAAACCCATGCAGGAAATGCGGATATTATCTTTAGCGATGTGCAGTTAACAGATGGCTTGTCGTTTCGGATCTTTGAAGCGGTACCTATCAAAACGCCCGTTGTATTTATTACTGGTTACGACCAGTTTATGTTAGAGGCCTTTGAGCATAATGGCATTGATTACCTGCTAAAACCCATCGACGCGGCGGAGCTGGAAAAAGCCTTGGTGAAATATCAAATGCTGCAAAAGCATTTCTCTGCTTCCAATGAACAAGCCATGGCTAAGCTTTTACAGAGTTACTCTCCAAGAAGGCGTTCACGGTTGTTGGTGAAAAAGGGCTTTGAAACAGTGCCTCTGCCGCTGGAAGATATTGTACTTTTTTATCTGGATAAACGCATTGTCTATGTCGTAGACAAAAGCAGCAACAAATACATTATTGATAAAACGCTCACCGAGTTGAGTGCGGAATTAGACGAGATCACTTTCTTCCGGGCCAACCGGCAGTATATTGTTAACATTGATTACATCAAGAGCTATCGCTTGTATGAGCGTGTGAAACTGCAAGTCAACCTAACGCTACCTGATATCAAACACTTTATTGTTGTTAGCCAGGACATGGCACCGCTGTTTAAGCAGTGGATGGGGGAGGGATGATACCCCCTGTCCCCCTAAAGGGGAGACTTAGGTCTGATAAACCTTACGCGATATAAGGGTCTTGAATACATACAAACAAGAAAGCCTCCCTTTGGGAGGCTTTCTTGTTTAAAATCTTTTTCCAGAATGAATTGCCCTGTAAAAAAGATAACTATGTCCTAAGTCTCCCCTTTAGGGGGACAGGGGGCTTTACCAAATATGCGTTCTCTTCTCTTTCGCCTTATACATCTTATCACCAGGCTTCACATCAAATGCTTCGTACCATGCATCCATATTTACAATTGGACCATTAGCACGGTGCATACCCGGAGAGTGAGAGTCAGTTAAGATCAACTGTGCTTGTGTTTCAGGCAATGCGTTAGAGCGCCATACCTGTGCCCAGTTCAGGAAGAAACGTTGCGCAGGAGTAAAGCCATCGATCTTTTTACCTTCCTTGAATTGCTTGGTTTTAGTAAAGGCTTCGTAAGCAATGCTTAAACCACCCAAGTCGGCCAGGTTCTCACCCAAGGTCAACTTACCATTTACATGGATCGTATCTAATACCGTAAAACCATTGTATTGCTCTACTACCTCGTTAGCACGCGTCTTAAACTTGTCTGCATCTGCTTTAGCCCACCAGTTTTTCAAGTTACCATCAGCGGCATACTGGCTACCATTGTCATCAAAGCCGTGTGTCATTTCATGACCAATTACAGCACCAATACCACCGTAGTTTACAGCATCGTCAGCACCAAAATCAAAGAAGGGGAACTGTAGGATACCAGCAGGGAATACGATCTCATTGTTGCTGGCATTATAATACGCATTGATCGTTGGAGGTGTCATGCCCCAACGGTTTTTATCAATAGGTTGGCCCCAGCGGCTGATCATATCGTTATACGCCCACTGACTAGCGCGTTTGGTATTTCCTAAGAAATCATTGTGGTTGATAGCAATAGCGCTATAGTCTTTCCACTGGTCAGGGTAGGCAATCTTTTTGGTAAACGTATTTAATTTCTCCAATGCCTGGCGTTTGGTTTCATCGCTCATCCAATCCAAACGCTGAATACGGCCAGCAAACGTTTCCTGCAGGTTGTTTACCAACGCTTGCATACGTTGTTTTGCTTCAGGCTTAAAGTATTTCTCTACATATAGTTGGCCCAGCTGATCGCCCAATTGGTTGTCAATGATACCACTCACAAACTGCCAGCGTGGTGTCATTTCTTTTTGTCCCGTCAGCACTTGAGTTAGCTCAAAGTTTTGCTTAACAAAAGCACTGCTTAAGTAAGGGGCTGCACTGCTCAATACATTCCATTTCAGATAAGTTTTCCAGTCTTCCAATGGAACTGCAGTTAACAACAGGTCTACTGATTTAAAGAAAGCAGGATTATTAACAACCACGCTATCTGCACCTGTTAGCTTCAGGTTGTTCAGCATGGTGGTCCAGTTAATAGCTGGGGTGGTAGCTGTAAAATCTTTTACGGAAAACTTGTTATAGGTTTTATAAGGATCGCGCATTTCGGTACGGCTCATTTGTGCCTTGGCCAATGCCGTTTCAATACGCATTACAGCATCTGAATGACGCTTTGCTGTAGTGGCATCTTCGCCCATCAAGCCAAACATCTTTGCGAGGTGTTGACTATAGGTGTTGCGAATGCTGGTACTACGTGAATCATTATTTAAATAATAATCGCGGGAAGGCAATGAAGTACCCCCTTGAGAAAGCTGTGGGATATACACGGTAACATTCTTGCGGTCCTGCGACAGGAAAAAGCCAAACAAAGGGCTTCCTGTTGCTTGTGTGCGCATGTAGGCAATCTCGTTCAGCAGGCCATTGACATCGGTGATGGCATCAATGCGTTGCAGATCGGGCTTGATAGGGTCGTAACCAAGACGCTCAATGGTCACTGTGTCCATACCGCTTGAATAAAAATCACCGATCTTCTGCATTTTTGGGTTGCTGCTTTGTTTAGCGGCAGTCTCCAATAAAGCTTGCATACGCTTGCTGCTTTCTTCGCGTAGCATATCAAACGAACCCCAACGTGTTTTAGCGCCAGGAACAGGGTTGTTCTTCAACCAGGTACCATTTGCATAGAGGTAAAAGTTGTCGCCCGGTTTTACCGACTGGTCCATATTCGCCGGATCAATGTATTTGGGCTGCTTAGGCTTTTTATCGCCGGGAGGCGCAAAAGCTAATGTAGCAGTAGCTACTAAGCCCACTGCCATAGTTTTCACAATTGAATTCATGTGCAAGGAAAATTTATAGTGCTGTAAGTTACGGAAGGCTGTGTAAATGATTGACGACATTCTGAAAATGTTTTGTTAGTATACCATATGTATTTTGATACATTTGGTATACATTAACAGGATCATGAAACGTTACCTCTTTTCCTTAGCAGCATTAATTGTTCTCTATAGCTGTTCGCCTACCCAGCAGATTCGTCGCAGTGCGGAAAATGGTTTACTGCAAAGCGAGCCGCTGAAAACAGCACATGTAGGCATTTCTATTTTTGATCCGGCTGCTAATAAATACTTGTACAACTACCAGGGCGATAAATATTTTGTACCGGCCAGCAATACCAAGATCCCTACTTGTTATGCCGCTATGAAATATTTGGGAGATAGCTTGGTGGGTTTTCGTTATTCCACCAATGGCAATTCTATTGTAATAGAACCATCGGGCGACCCCAGCTTTCTGCATAGTGATTATAAAATACAGCCAGCTTACCAGCTGTTACAGCAATACCAAAACATCACCATTCAAAAGCCATTGTTTGAAGATGAATTTATAGGTAGCGGTTGGAGCTGGAACGATTTCAAAGAAGCCTATATGGCACAGCGTAGCAACTTTCCCATTTATGGAAATACAGTGCGCTTATCGTTGAAAGACAATAAACAAATACAAGTAGCACCTTCTTATTTTACTACCAATATAGAAGTTGGAGAGCCGCTAACTGTTGGATTTACCATAGAAAAGCCATGGGAAGAGAATCGGTTTATTGCCTTAGCAGGAAATTCAAAAAGTGCAGAGATTCCTTTCCGTCCAACTATCGGTACCATACAAGCGCTTTTAGCCGATACACTGAATCGAAAAGTGGAATTGGATATAGCTACTACCAAACGTCCCGCTAACGTTTTACATTCACAGCCTACCGACTCGCTGCTCAGGCCCATGATGCACCGTAGCGATAACTTCTTTGCCGAGCAATCCCTTCTCATGGTTAGCAACGAGAAGTTAGGAGTTATGAAGGATAGCAAGATCATTGATACCTTATTAAAGACCGATTTCAAAGACCTGCCACAAAAGCCCCGCTGGGTTGATGGTTCTGGTTTAAGCCGCTATAACCTGTTTACACCTCAGGATTTTGTAACCATTCTGAATAAGATGAAGAACGAGTTTGGAATGGAGCGCATTAAGGTGATTTTACCCACAGGCAATGATGGCACATTGGTTAACTACTACAAAGACCTGGATGGAAAACTGTTTGCCAAAACGGGTACCTTATCAGGTGTAGTAGCCTTGAGTGGATTTATGTATACAAAGAAGAATAAGCTACTGGTGTTCTCTGTTTTAGTTAACAACCATCAAAGTTCGGCAACCAATGTTCGCCGCGCCGTAGAGCATTTTCTGATGGGTGTACAGGAGAAGTATTAAAGCTGTCTGAACCAGGATTTGGGTAGATGACGGGATTAGGGAGATAACCGAGCGGTATTTTGTATCTTTATGGTCTTCTCTTTTAGGTAGTATTTAGCCCCTCTTATTACACTTTTCTTCACTATGTCTTATTGAATTTCTACTGGCCCAAGGATGGCGTGGTACGGGTGTGGTAAGGGCTCAGGTAGGGCTGAGATACGGGTGAGGTACGGGTGAACCCAAAGGACAGGTACAGGCTTATAGGAAGATACTAGCAGGTTACCATTAGGTTACTATGGCTTTACTGGGAAGCTCCTATTAAGGAACCATTAAGGGAGAACGGTAGAAGGGGGAAATTCAGGGGAAAATATTAAAGGCGTTTATCATGTAACGGATTGGGGGTAGTCATAACAAAAAACTCCCGTAAAAGGAGTGCTTACTTTTGGTTCCATGCGCTTGACACTTTGACGTTTCACCTTTGACGTTTCACCTCTCACGTTTCACGGTTCCAGCCCTATAGGGGGCGGGTGTGCGTTTACTTGCCTCAAAAAAAGTTTCGCCGCTACCCAACCTCCTCGATTAGCCGCACGTACATTCTAAAAAATGATTACATGCGACTACTAGCTTTATCTTTCGTGATAGCACTTTTTGCCTCTTCCTGCCAGGCCGACCTAGGCGAAGATTTAAATAAACGGCAATTATATACCTCGTTACAAGATTTCCAGAATAAGAGCCAAGCAGCCTCTCAAACATTCACCGTCAATAGCTCCAACTTTATATCAGTACAGGGTACTAAAGGCACACGATTTAACTTTCCTCCTAATGCCTTTGTTACGTTAAATAACCAGCCAGTTACAGGGAGCGTATCCATTGAAGTAAAAGAGATCCTCAAGCCAAAAGAAATGATCTTGAGTAACATGCCGACTGTATCAGATGGTAAGCCATTAGAGTCTGGTGGGCAATTCTTTATCCGTGCTACCCAAAACAGTCAGGAGTTAAAACTAGCGCCTGGCAAGCAAGTACAAGTACAAGCAAAAGCTGACACACCTATGGTTAATATGCGTGTGTTTACAGGGCAAGTAACAGCTACGGGAAGTGTCAACTGGCAACAAAGTACTAACCAGGCTGATGTGGTACGCCAGGACACCACTTTAGGAGCAGGTGCCTTAGTACACAGTATGTTTTCCAGTACTGTTAGTTGGGTGAATATTGATAAGTTCATTAACGAACAGCTAATCAGTTATACCGTGTTTCCTGGCAACTGTCCCGACCTAGCACAGGCGATAACATATGTACACCTGACCGGACGTAATACGGTAATGGGAATTACCAAGTTGGCTGATCGATTCAGTGCCGATAAGATAGTGGCTGGCCCCGCAACTGTCGTAGCCATTTGTGTAAAAGATAAAAAGCTTTACTATGCCTTTGCGCCTGTTACCCTAACGAATGGAGGCTCTGTAACCTTACAGTTTATGGAAACTACTGAAGAAGATCTAAAGGCAAAGCTGGCAACACTTCATTAGGGTATCACTTTGTTCATAGACAACTATCCGTTAATGGTTGATTATACCCGGCATGTATGAGTGCCGGGTATTTTAAAACAAAGAATGACTAGCTGCTCCATTCTATAAAGAAAGGCTGCGTACTGATAAAAAGCTAGCTGTAAGATTATTACGTAGCATAGCATTTAATGTTAGGAGCATACAGTTGGTCTTAATTTACAACAGTTGATTCCAAAGCCTGCTTGAGAATGAAGGAAAAGTGTAAATCTTGCTGCTGCTGTAAAAAGCCTTGCTGATCTCATTATAACGCGAGCAGCAATATTGATCAATATAAATTTTACTTGATAGCAGCTGCAGAAGACATACAAACACTGGTTGCGGGTTGTCGCCAAAACGACCGCAAGGCACAGGAGCGCCTGTACAGGCAGTACTATCATGCTCTTGGAGCTATCTGCATGCGCTATACAAAGAATGAGCAAGATGCTATTGAACTCTTGAATGATGGCTTTTTGAAGATCTTTAAAAACATACATCAATACGACCCTGCAAAAGGCGCTTTGTATACCTGGATGAATAAGATCATTACCAATTGCTGCATTGATTTTCTACGTAAACAACAAGAAGTTTATTTCAGTCCCGTAGAAGAACATTCAGAGGAAGTGCACTTAGATAATAGAGCACTACAATTGATGGATGCCCAGGAGCTGCTTTTGCTGGTTCGTCAGCTGCCACCGGCTACGCAACTCGTATTTAACCTGCATGTGATAGAAGGATATCCGCATAAAGAGATTGCTGAAATGCTCAACATGCGTGAGGGTACCAGCAAGTGGCATGTAAATGAAGCCCGTAAACAATTACAAAAGAAATTACAAGTTTTGGCTGCCGCCTCATGAGCAACGAACAACCACATATAAACCCCTGGGCCGAAAAGCTGCAACAAGTGTCAATGCCAGATACTGATGCTTCCTGGCAAGGCATGGAGCGTTTGCTGGACCAACACTTGCCTGTAGAAGAAAAAGAAAAGAAACGACGTTTCTTCTTTATCCTATTCCCAGTTTTCCTTCTGGGCATTGGGCTGATGTTATTGGGCGGTTATCTATTCACGGCTTCTAAACCGCAAGTAAAACAACATCAGCAGGCTGCAGAAAGTGGCGGCGTTAGTATTACAGCTGTAGATTCCTCTAGTTCAGGTGATGCAACACTCCTCCAGGCATCAGGCAATTCAAAAGCAGTAACTTCTGCTGGAAGTCAGTTGCCAGGTGCTTTTACTATTAATACAGTAGTGGGAGATTCAGGAGTTAGTACTACACAGGCAGAACAACATGCTGCGGATGCGATAAAGGAAAAACACACTGCCAATAGTAAGACTTCATCTTTTAAAGCCTCCAATTCAGCCAATAATAATTACCCAATCAATTACAGTGAGGTTAGCCTTGGCGAAAAAACAGCCGCTGCTGCAGGAGGTAATTCAGCCTTTAGAAAAACAACCAAGGCGGATTCACAAACGCAAATGGCAAATGGTAATACTGGCACTGGTGTGAAGAAAAATAAGGAAAAAGCGAATGCTCAAAATGGAAGTGATATAAATGGTGGTGGGAACGATGTGGCTATTTTAACAAACAAAAGAAAGGATAGAGAAACAAATGCTGTGAAAGTAGACAGAAACAAAGCAGTAGCAAACCTATCTGCAACTGTGCAGCATAACAGTCCCATGCGCACTCACCTGCTACCAGTTTTGCGTAAACCAGTTAATCCTTTGCAGCAGCTAATTTTGAAAGATAGCATCGATCAACTGCGTAGCAGTGTTTTGTCGGACAGTGTGCTACAAGCAATGAAAAACAAAGGAAGTGAGTTGATCAAAAGGGGCTGGACCTTTAGTGTGGGGGTTAATCATTTTGTGCGCATCAATAGTCAGCAGCCGGCGCCTTACAAAGGCAATGAAACAACGCCAAATTCAGAAGGGCTAACAGGAAAGATCACTGATTACTTGCCTGTTCCACAAGCCCGGTATCACTTCAATAACAAACTATTTATCCAGGGAGAGCTACAGTTCAATGCACCACAGTTTACACAGCCGGTACAATTGGAACATCGAAACTACAGCGATGGGCTCTTTAATGTAAATGATACGGCGTACCTGAAAAAGCTAACGTATTTCAACCTGCCTCTAAGTATTCATTACAGCCCATTGAAACGTTTCTATATAGGTGCTGGCATACAGTACTCCCGCTTAAATAATGCAATTGTGCTTCATGAGAAAACGAAAACAAGGGGCGGTTCGCAGTTTCCTGATTCTACTTTCAAAAGCAGTAAACAGGAACGCATAAAAGATGATACGCTATTCCAGAAGCTTCATACCTCTGAGTTGCGGTTATTGTCTGACGTTAGCTATCAAGCAGGAGCATTTGGCGTGGGGGTACGTTACAACTATGCACTACGCAACCTGGTAAAGGTGCCAGTAGTTGGCGGAACTATTACGCAAGCGCGCAACAGTTCCTTGCAATTGTACATTCGTTATCAATTCCTGGACAAACGTAAGCGAAAACATCGGGCATCAAAATAGCTTATCGATCTGGTCTCTTCTAAACGTTGTATAAGTAGGGCGGCCATTGGGGGCGGCGTTGGGCATAGAACAATTGAAAAGGTCGCTTACCAGTGCCTGCATTTCCACTTGGGTCAATATCTTGCCGGGTTTTACAGCCTGCTGCCATGCTACGGAACGCAAAAGTTTTTCGCGGTTAGACAGTTTTAGTTCACTGCTAAAATGTTTGTATTGCTCGAGGATGCGTTCGATCACAATCTTTTCATTGCCGGACTCCATATCGGCAGGTGTGCCTTGAATGACAAAAGTGGTCTTGCCAAAAGGCTCAATGCTATAGCCCATTTTTTGGAAATAGGGAAGGAGCTCTTGCAAAATCACCGCATCGGTAGGTGTTACATCAATGGTAGCAGGAAACAGGCTTTGTTGGGTAGGCAAGGATTGCTGATCCAGTGCCTGCAGCAAACGTTCGTACAATACACGCTCATGCGCTGCCTGCTGATGTACCAATAAAAAGTGATCAGCGTTTGGCACCATCACATAGGTGTTGAACAACTGTGTCAGCTTAACTTCCTCCGGTGCACTAAATAAACCGTGCTGGGCTGCCAGTGAAACAAATGAAGTAGGCGTTTCGGTAGGAGCCGGAAATGAAGGGAACGATGCCGTAGCAATTGTTGGTTGCTCAAAGAGATCATCCTCTTGTGGACGGATATACGAACCCAATGAGCGAAACGATGAATTGGAAGATGAACTGTTGGACGGTTCAATTCGATGCGCTTGGTTGGCTTCAGTAAATGCCTGGAAGATGGATGACGATTGTGCTGCCGCTTTGTTATCGTCTGTAAATGGTTTTTGAACAGCGTCTAATCCTTGTATGGAGGCGTCCAGGTCAAACTCCAGCGAAGGCGTAATACTGAATTGCGCCAGCGCATGTTTTACGGCTGCCTGCACAAAGGCATACACGATCTTTTCGTCTTCAAACTTGATCTCCTGTTTGGTAGGATGCACGTTTACATCTACTTGTGCAGGGTCCAGGTCAATGAACAGCACGTACATGGGAAAACTGTCTGCCGGGATCATGTCCTGGTAGGCGCTCATTACCGCATGATTCAGGTAAGGGCTTTTAATAAAGCGGTTGTTAACAAAGAAGTACTGATCGCCCCGGGTTTTCTTGGCCGTTTCGGGTTTACCAATAAAGCCATGAATATTGAGGTAGTCGGTTTCTTCTTTTACGGGTACCACCTTGGCAGCGTAGCCAGAGCCTAGTATCTGGGTGATGCGTTGTTTTAAAGAACCGGCATCCAAGTGAAACAGTTGCTGTCCGTTATTGGTCAGCGAGAAAAAGATATGTGGGAAGGCCAGTGCTACGCGGATGAATTCATCCACAATATGGCGTAGCTCCACTGGGTTGCTTTTTAAAAAGTTGCGGCGGGCCGGCACGTTAAAGAACAGGTTCTTCATGGCAATGCTGGTACCTGTAACCATAGCCACAGGCGATTGTTTCACCACCACACTATTCTCTATTTCAATGCAGGTGCCTGCCTCGTCCTGATCGCGCTTGGTGCGCATCTCCACCTGGGCTACCGCGGCAATAGAGGCCAGTGCCTCACCCCGAAAGCCCATGGTGCGGATATGAAAAAGGTCATTGATATTTTGGATTTTGGAAGTAGCATGGCGCTCAAAGCACATGCGGGCATCGGTTTCGCTCATGCCCACGCCATTATCTATCACTTGTATCAATGCCTTTCCTGCATCATTGACCAATAGCTTGATCTCCGTTGCCCCGGCATCTACAGCGTTTTCCAACAATTCTTTTACAGCACTGGCTGGCCGTTGAATGACTTCACCAGCGGCTATTTGATTTGCAATATTATCAGGAAGGAGTTGAATTCGATCTGCCACAATAGTCGTCTTGAACCTTCAAAAATAGGAAATGAAAAGAGATGCAAAGCCTTTGTTTACCACATTCTACAAGAAGTTTTCTTTAAAACGAACTGTGTTTGTAAGGGCTGGTCTTTTAATAGGAAGGCTCAAAGGACAAGAGACAAGGCACAAGGGAGGTTTCCTGTGCTTGATGGCTGGTTCATATTATGCTTATCCATTCTGTGTCCACTCCTTTAATGAGATGTTCCACCTCTTTAAAAGAGTGGAATAATTCTGGGGCAACTTTAGAATATATGTGGTATATCTCTGGAACATATCACCCGCTACCCACTAGAAACAGGGGATTGTTTACAAATCAAGGGTCGATAATAGGTATGAAAAATAAAGTATTATTCATTTACAGGTATATGCTTATATAAAAGGTCAAAGAAGTAAGAATGGTGTAGAAACAAGTGCCAGTCAAGCAGTTAGGCATTATTCTGCATCAATACATTTGCACCTCCAATATCCTTTACACTAATGAAAAATCCAATTCTATGCCTGGCGGCCAGCCTTGTACTGCTATGTAGCTGCCAGAAAAACGCTGAAACCCTCGTTGAAAAAACTTCAGGCAATTCAGCCGATGCCACCATTTCTATCCCTGGTTTTACCCGATATACCATTGCCAAAGGAGAACACTATGCCAGCAACAACGCTTACAAGACCATTGAAACAAGCGAGTTAACGTTTCTGGTCCGGTTTGATAGTACCGCCATTTATCAATCTGTAAAGGCTGAAAATCAATATGATATCAATAAGCTTTATGGCTTTTCCGACAATAATGCCCCGCACCATAGTTACAGCGCCCGCTTTGGTTGGAGCTGGAACCAGGGTGCTTTACGCTTGTATAGTTATGTATATAATGAGGGAAAGGTGAGTTCAAAAGAGCTGACAACTGTGCCCATTGGCGAGGAAGTGCGTTGTAGCATTAAGGTGACTTCAAGCACTTATGCCTTTTATGTTAATGACCGATTAGCCGCTATCCTGGACCGTAAGGCCACTACACCCAAAGCCAGTGGCTAC
Source organism: Flavisolibacter tropicus (assembly GCF_001644645.1). NCBI lineage: Bacteria > Pseudomonadati > Bacteroidota > Chitinophagia > Chitinophagales > Chitinophagaceae > Flavisolibacter > Flavisolibacter tropicus. The sequence continues at coordinate 4,113,074 of NZ_CP011390.1, forward strand.
CTGCTGTATCCTTATTTTGGCGGTGACGAGGTGGCGCCGCATAATGTGAACATCTGGATAAAAGAGCTTTACCGCTAACAACTATTATGACTTTATTGTCAATATATCTCTTTTATTTTTGTAGGTAGTTAGCAGCAAGGTGGAGAACACATTCCAAGTTAAATACCGCGATAAGATTTTGTTTCCTGTTCTGATCGTGTTCATGAACGCGATCGACATATATATTGTGTATCCCGGAGCGTTATTCACTCAACGTTTTTTCTATACACTTATTGAAGACACAATTGAAGTGTTGATTTGCTGGCTGTTTATGCGGGCCTTGATATTATGGTTGGATAAGAAGCTGCCCCTTCATAAAAACTTTGGTTACCGGGTAGCAGTACAACTTCCGTTAACCATACTTTCTACCTGCGGACTGCTGCTTTTGATCTGTGAGCTGGTGCAGGTACTTCGGCATGGTAAACCGGTAGATAGGGCCGTTTATACCCATCATGTGTGGGTGTATGGCATCTGGCTGCTGGGGCATAACGCCATCTATATAACCATGTATATGTGGCAATGGACACAGTTTGTGCAGAAGAACAAAGAAATGCCGGCGCCTGAATTACTAGCTACACCCGATTTGCCGCAGCCCGAAAAAGAGACCCTGATCCTACGTTTGGGAAATAAAACCCGAGTCGTTCAATTTTTAGACATTCTTTATTGTACCGTATCTGATAACCTGACCATGATCTGTACTGCTGGTCATGAATGCTTGCTGGCAGAAAAATCGCTGGAGCATCTGGACGAGGTATTGCCTCCTGATCTTTTCTTCCGGGCCAACCGTCAGTTCATTATTCATCGCGATCTGATTGTTTCTACTGAGCGAATTGAAAATGGCAAAATAAAGCTCCTGGTTAAACCGACCCCCAAGCTGCCCGATGCTATTATCATCAGCCGCACCAAGGCACCGGCTTTTAAAGAGTGGCTGAAAATGGCCGCTGCTTAAGCCTACACTTCGCCCCTGAAATTGCTACACTTCGCGGGGAAACCCCTCCCGTTAAATCTTTTGGAGATGCACACCCGGTATTTTTGAAGAGCAAAATCAACGCATAATTACCAAAATGAAAAAGCTGAACCTGTTTTTAATAACTATTGTTCTTTCGCTAAGCTGCCTGGCTCAAACCAATAAGGGCACTATTAATACACAGATAGATGCATTTATTAAAAAAGAAATGAAAGACCTAGGTATCCCGGGTGTGGCAGTAGCCGTTATTAAAAATGGAAAAGTACTGCACACTAATACCTATGGTATGGCCAATTTAGAGTGGCAGCAGCCGGTAACGCCGCATACCAGTTTCCAGATTGCCTCTGTTACGAAACTCTTTACTTCAACGCTTCTCTTGAAATGGATACAGGAAGGCAAAATCAATCTGGATGATCATGTGAGTAAATACCTGCCGGATTGTCCAGACAGCTGGAAGCCTGTTACCATCCGCCATTTGACAGCCCATGAATCGGGTATTAAGTGGCCAGCAGGCTTGGGCGGTTATTTAGGTATTGGGTCTGCCACCAATTTTAAAGTAGAAACTTCAGAAGATTTGATCAAGGGCATGAAAGATTCCACTTTAGCCTTTCAGCCTGGAGCTAAGCAGGCTTACCAGAACGGCGACTACTTTGTGCTGCAGTATATCCTGGAAAAGATGGGAGGGAAACCCATAGAGCAATTGCTGCCACAAGAAGTGTTGCGGCCTTTACAGATGAACGATGGTGGTTTTGATGAAGAGATCAGAAGCTTTCCCTTCCAAACCATGATGGCTGTATCGCATAAATCGCAAAACTTTACCAAGGGTAAAACGGCGCCTCTGATATTTAAAGGCTTTTATGCGCGCACGTCGTATGCCTCGGGAGGTATGTTTCTTTCAATTGACGATGCTACCAAATGGGCTGTGGCCCTGGACAAAGAAGTATTTTTAACGAAAGCCACTCAAGAGCAGATAACGGTTAATACGGCAAGTGGTGGTGGCTTTACCCAGCTGGGATGGACCAGTGAGGTCAACCATGGGCACTTGCTCATTGGACATTCCGGAGGGCCCGGTATGGGAGACATCATTCGTATGCCTAAAGAAAAGCTGACTATAATTGTTTTGAGTAATTATGCGGACATGTATCCTTATATGGCGGCCCACATTGCCCAACTGTTGGTAAAGGACCTGGAGTTTCCAGATGCCCCTAAAACATTTGATCGGAATCTAGTACGGTAAAGAATCTTGGGCTTGTAAGTGGAATTTTTACATCCCATTTACAAGCCTATTTCCAACAGGTAAGTTATTTGTATTAATTTGCCCATATGAAGAAGCATCTCTTAACAGTCCTCGCGGCCTGTTTCTGTATTTCTGTATCCTTTGGGCAAAATCGTAGCACCCTTTCGAAAAAGCAGTGGGTAGACAGTGTGTTTAAATCGTTGAATAAAGAAGAACGCATTGCACAATTGATGGTGATACGTGCCCATAGTAATTTAGGTCAGGATCATATTAATGGCGTAGTGAACCTGATTCAAAAGTACGATGTAGGAGCCCTGTGCTTCTTCCAGGGTGGTCCGGTGCGCCAGGCAAATCTGACCAACTATTATCAATCGCTGGCTAAAACGCCATTGATGGTTACCATTGATGGCGAGTGGGGATTGGGCATGCGCTTAGATAGTGTGAATAAGTTTCCTTACCAATTAACATTAGGTGCTCTGCCTAATGAGCAGCTGGTGTACCAGATGGGATTGGCTGTAGGACAGCAAATGAAACGCATTGGTGTGCATGTGAACTATGCCCCAGTAGTAGATATCAATAACAATCCTAACAACCCGGTAATTGGTTACCGCTCGTTTGGTGAGGATAAAGAAAAAGTAAGTGCTCTGGGTGTAGCTTATACCCGTGGTATGCAAGACGCTGGTATTATGGCTTGTGCCAAGCACTTCCCTGGACATGGCGATACGGAAGTAGATTCGCACCTGGATCTGCCTGTGATTAATAAATCAATTGGCAGTTTGGATTCATTGGAGCTGTATCCTTTTAAGGCGCAGTTTCAGGCGGGTGTGGGTTCTGTAATGATCGCCCACCTTTCCATCCCTTCTATCGACAATTCTCCTAATCGTCCTACTTCATTGTCTAAAAACAATGTAACGGATCTGTTGCGTGATAAAATGAATTATAAAGGGCTCACTTTCACCGATGCGTTGGAAATGAAAGGTGTAGCCAAGTTCTTCCCGGCCGGAGAAGCTGCCGTACAAGCATTGATAGCTGGTAATGATATGTTATGCTTGCCAGAGGATGTGCCAGCGGCTATTGAGGCCATTAAGACGGCTATCAAGAAGAAGCGCCTGAAGCAAAATGATATTGACGATAAAGTACAAAAGGTACTGGAAGCCAAGTATGACCTGGGACTAAGCCAGCCACAAGTAGTGGATACCACTAATTTGTTGGCGGATCTGAATGCGAAGACAGAGGACCTTAAAAAACAAGTAGCGCGTAATACAGTAACCGTGTTGCGCAATGATGCCAACGTGTTTCCCTACCGTCTTGGACAGCGCATTGCCTATGTAGGCTTTGGACCGTCTACTGTAAACACGTTTGGACAACGTCTGGCGCATGACTTCCATGCAGATACCTTTGCGCTTTCTTATAAAGCAGATACGGCAGCGGTAGCTAGCGTATTGCAACAATTAAATAGCAAAACCTACGACGCTATTATTGTAGGTGTGCATGACTATAGCTATCGTCCTGCTAATAATTATAATATTAGTAAGAACGCATTGGATCTTTGGAACGCATTACCTGCCGATAAGACGGTTACGTTCTTATTTGGTAATGTATATGCAGCAAAAAACTTCTGTAATGCAAAGACATTGGTAGCAATGCATCAGGATGATGAGGCCTTCCAGCAAACAGCGGCTGACTTCTTACGCGGTTCGCTTTCCTCCATTGGTCGCCTACCAGTTTCTGTTTGTGAGTTTCCTTATGGAACCAGCATTGTATTGAACAACCGTGTAACTACAGGAAGTTCTGCAGCCTGGTTAGGTATCGATAGCATTATGAATGATGCTATGGCTAAAAAAGCATTCCCCGGAGCTGTAGTGATAGCTGTTCAAAACGGAGAGATCAAATACCACAAGGCGTTTGGTAAATATGAATATGCCGACGATGCTAAACCGGTAACACTGGAAAGCATTTATGACCTGGCTTCTGTAACAAAGGTGTCTGCTACTACTATAGCCGTTATGAAGTTGTATGAGCAGGGAAAGCTGGACTTAAATAAAACACTTGGCGACTATCTGCCTTGGGTACAGGGATCAAACAAAGCCGGTCTATTAATCAAAGATATCCTGCTGCACCAGGCGGGCTTATCTCCTTTTATTCCTTTTTATAGAGAAACAATTGATACCAATACGGGTAAGCCATCTGAGGCGCTGTACAGAAGCGAGATGGATACTTTGTTTACTATACCTGTAGCTCGCAATCTTTACCTGCGTAAAGATTGGACTGATACCTTACATAAACGTATTGTTCAAAGTCCGCTAACTGCGCATGGTAAATATGTATATAGCGATAACGATTTTATTCTTTTGGGTAGCATCGTAGAAACGCTAACCGGTATGACATTGGACCAATACGTTCAAAAAACATTCTATACTCCAATGGGTATGGCTACTACTGGTTTCCAGCCGTGGAAGCGTTTTGGTGTAGAGCGTGTGGTGCCTACTGAAAAAGAAACCTATTTCCGCCGTCAGTTGCTAAGAGGTTATGTGCATGATGAAGGCGCTTCATTGTTTGGCGGGGTAGCAGGGCATGCGGGCTTATTCTCTAATGCTTATGACCTGGCTATGTTGTACGAGATGCTGTTAGATGGCGGTACGTTCAATGGTGAGCATTATTTAAAGCCTGAAACGATTCAGCTGTTTACTGCCTATAATAGTGATATTAGCCGTCGCGGATTGGGTTTTGACAAACCAGAAAAAGACAATGCAACGTCTAAGAGTCCTTATCCATCTGTGTTGGCATCGCCATCAACCTTTGGTCATACTGGCTTTACCGGCACTTGTGTATGGGTAGATCCAGAGGCAAAGCTGGTGTATGTGTTTTTATCGAACCGGGTATATGACAGCCGTGGTAATAACAAGCTTTCTACCATGGGCATCCGCGGTAAGGTACAAGACGTAATTTATAAGGCCCTAAAAGCTGAAGCTGCTGTACAACAACCAGCACCTCTGGAAACACATTAATAGCGAGTGTTAAAGGTTAATCGTTAGCAATAGCGATTAACCTTTAAATTAGAATGATAAATAAAAAAAGAGGTGGTTAACTAACCACCTCTTTTTTTATTTAATCCTTTTTCGGAGTATCATCTTTTGGCGGACGCTGTTGAGGCGGCCGTCCTCCTTGTGGACGGTTTTGATTCTTGGGTTGCTGTTGCTGGCCACCACCTTTTTGAGGCTGTTTCATCCGCTGCTGGGGTTGTTGGCCTTGTTGAGGCCCTTTGTTCTCCACCTTAGGCTTTTGTTGCGCCTGCGGACGTTGCTGTTGAGACTGAGGCCCTTTTGGTACCTGGCCCTGAGGTCCTTTTTGTTGTGGCTGTCCTTTTTGTGGTGTAGCCAATTGCTTGGGTTGCTGTTGCTGACGCTTTTGATCGCGGCGTTTTTTATCAGCACGTTCCAGGCTCTTCAAGCTGATCTGACCCACTACATCTACAAATGCCGGTTCAATTTCCTTAGGCTTAGAAGAGGTTACTTCCACAGCTTCCAGTTCTTCCGGAATAATGTTTTGATGATTGAGCGAGCGGATCTTACGAACACGTTCTATAGTAACGGGGTATTGCTTATTGCTGTTGGGCAGCACATACCACATCAGGTTTTTGAAGATGTCTTTTTTGATCAACGTAGCAGTACCAGCGGCTACCTGTAGCATATCGGCGTTTTCAGGAAAGCCTTGTAAAGCATCTAAATACGTGTCTAGCTCATAGTTCAAGCAGCATTTTAAACGACCGCACTGACCGCTGAGCTTGGTTTGATTAATAGATAAGTTCTGATAACGGGCAGCGGCTGTATTCACAGATTTAAACTCTGTTAACCAGGTAGCACAACACAATTCACGGCCACAGCTGCCAATACCACCTACCTTTCCGGCTTCCTGGCGGGCACCGATCTGGCGCATTTCCACCTTTACCTTGAACTCCGATGCATAGATCTTGATCAATTCACGGAAGTCAACACGATCGTCGGCTATATAAAAGAAGGTTGCTTTTTTGCCATCGGCCTGAAACTCTACCTCGCTCATTTTCATGTTGAGGTTCAGTTGCTTGGCGATAGCCCGGCTGCGGATGAGTGCCTCTTTTTCGCGGGCTTTATTTTGTTTCCAGAGTTCCACGTCGCGATCGGTAGACCGGCGTAGCACCTTTTTCATTTCGGGATTATCTTCTTTAATGCCCTTCTTTTTGAGTTGTATACGGACAATTTCTCCGGTTAGCATTACTTCCCCTACATCAAACCCGGCAACGCCTTCTACGGTAATCACGTCGCCTTTTTCGTAAGGTTGAAGGGTAGCATTTCGATAATAATCCTTGCGGCTGCCTTGGTTAAAGCTTACTTCTATTACGCGGCAGGTATCATCCATATCCGCAATTGGCAGGTTGACCAGCCAGTCGTAAGCATTCATCCGGTTACAGCTACCAGTTCCGCAGCTGCCATTGCTTTTACAGCCGTTTGGCGAACTGCCTGTTCCACAACTTCCACATCCCATACTTTATGGTTAATCCCTAATTTTTAATAGTTAATGAATGATGAGGTTGGCTGCCGTGTTGCTATGAAACACCTGTTGTGCGGGAATACGGCTTGCGCTATCATGCGCTTTTTATTGTAGCATTCTGCTCTTTGCCGTTCGTACACAACGTTGTACGGATTGAAAAAATCTATCAGCATATGGTGAAGGACCGCTCAACCAAAGGATTTGCTGGTCCGCTTCAAAGCGTAAACACGTCTCTCTTCACAAGCCTAAAACCTCACGATATATATTTCGGGCCCCTTATGGGGTTATTGCAAATATAATTTTTTTATGTCACCGTTTCTATAAGACTCAGAAACTAGTAAGAAAGGCTGCATGCGGCAAGCTATATGCTGTAGGTGGGAAAACGTGAGGGCTACACGCTGCAAGCTGCACGCTTCACGCAAAAAAGCCAAATTTCCTGCGTAAGGCGTGTAGCGTAAAGCTTGTAGCTTTTCTTACACCGAAACCACCACATTGTTCCTTACAATATGGAATAGCTTGATGCTGAGGGCATGGAAAAGGATCTTGACATTGGCATTACGCTCGATATAGTAGGCGGCCTTGTCTAATTCCTCTGCCAGGGCTTGCTTCTGCTCAATGCTCATTACCTTGTTCAAGCGGGGTACAAAATCTCTTTCTGAGTCGGAGAGGGTATTGAGTACCTGTTGGCGACCTTCTTCATGGAGGACCTGCAGACGGATGGCCAATTCCAGCAAATGGGTAAAATAGCGCAGAAACTGCTTTTGGTTTTCTCTTCCCAGGCGCGCCATTTCTTCAATGCACTTGATTTGGGTGATGGTGGCGTTCTTCAGGGTTGCATTCAGCCACTCGCGTAGGAGGCTGCTGTAATCTTCATCGGCATGCTGCAGAATATGCAGGGCCTCGCGGTAATTACCCTGGCTAATATTGGCAATCTGGCGGGCTTGATCGGCTTGTACCTTGGCTTTATGTACCAAGGCTTCTTCTACGTCCTCTGTATTAATAACCGGTATACGCACCAGCTGGCAGCGGGAAAGAATGGTAGATAGGATCGATTCCTCGTTTTCTGCCACCAGGATGAATAAAGTTTCAGCAGGGGGCTCTTCAATCAACTTCAGCAGTTTATTACCTTCTTTACCCAAGTATTCAGGCATCCAGAGCACCAGTATCTTGTAACCACTTTCAAAGCTTTTAAGACTGAGTTTGCGAAGGATATCATTACACTCCTGGGCGGTAATGTTTCCCTGTTTGTTTTCGGCCTCTATAAATTGCAGCCAGTCGTATACATTGCCATAAGGATATTGCTTAATAAACTCCCGCCATTCGGTAATGTAATCAGCGCTAAGTGGAGGAGTGCCTGCTTTCTTGGTTACTACCGGATATGAAAAATGAATATCCGGGTGTACCAGGTTTTCGGTCTTGGAAAAAGCAGCTTGTTGTTGCATCCAGGCGTCGGCAGCTTCTGGCGTATCGGGTAATTTGACCTCCGGTACCGCTTCACCAAATAGGGACGCTTCTGCCGGGGCGGTAGAATTTTGATTGGGTATAAGACTGATGTATTGAGCAAAGGCCATGGCCAAGGGCAACGCACCCGATCCCTCTTTTCCCAGAAACAGCAAGGCATGGCTTAAGCGGTTGTGCTGCACCATTTCCACCAAATGCTGTTTTACCTCTCTTTGACCAACAACGTCTTTAAAAAGCATAGAACCTTGATTATTAGGATTGTAATGGATTAATAGGAAATGAAAAACTGCCTTTGAAGGCGGGTTCAAATTTAGAACTAAGATGGATAGGATTGAAAAAGTTGTACAGGAAAGCGTTGACAGGTTAACAAGTTGGAAGGTTAACAAGAGAGTTACATTTACTTTATTCCATCAGTCTTAACAGAAATAAAAAGCTGGCCATTGCTGCCAGCTTTTTACTATACATAGTTTATATAGTCTCCCTTATTAACTAGTCAACTTTTCAACTTGTTAACTTTCTCTTCTTCATCCCTTAATCTACCCAAATCGTGGTTCAGAGTTAGTTTAAAAACACAGTGATCTCTTCACTCATTGGGTTTACTTTGCTAGGGAACACTTTTACCAGCTTGCCGTTTTCGTCGATCAGGAATTTGGTGAAGTTCCACTTGATGATAGGATCCTGAGCGCCGATTTTTTTGGCTTCCTCATCCAGGTATTTAAAGATGGGGTGAATATCATCGCCTTTTACAGAAACCTTTTCTGCCATTGGGAAGGTTACACCATAATTCTTTTTGCAAAACGAGGCGATCTCCGTGTTTGTGCCTGGCTCTTGAGCACCAAAGTTGTTGGCCGGGAAACCAATAATCACCAGCTTGTCCTTGTATGTTTCATACAGTTTTTCCAAGTCGGCATACTGAGGCGTATAACCACACTGTGAAGCGGTGTTCACTACTAAGATCTTTTTGCCTTTATAGTTGGAAAAGTTAATCTCTTTTCCATCAAGGCCTGCGATTTTGAAATCATAAATTGAAGAACCCATAACAAAGAAAGAAAAGAATAGTGCCAACAATAAAGCTTTCATACATTGTTTTTATATGGTGAATAATTAGAGTATAAAGGTAATTGAAAGGGAGAAGAATAATGAACAAGGAACAAGGAATGAAGAAGGAAGAAGGAATGAAGAAGTAGAGGAAATGGCTGAAGTGGGGATGGAGGATGGCTGATTTAGGTTGACAGGTTGAGAAGTTGAAAAGTTGACAAGGAAGGGAATATTGAAAAAGGAACAAGGAATGAAGAAGGAACGAGGAGAAGAATTAGCTGGTGTGCAGATTAGCTGATGAGGGATGACAGTTGATAGATGACGGGTAATTAGGGATTTAGGATTAGCGAGGAAGTGACTTGGTAGGTCATTGGAATGCTATTTCGATAGGCTTCACATCCTTTTAGGTAGAATTGTTATTGTTGAATGTAGAGTGGCGATCGCAGGTTAGTAGGGTGGAGCATTGCGAATTAATCTAGCTAACTGCCTTGTGGGATAGGGTTTTATATATTTATTAATAGACGTAGGTGTAATTATTTAAAATATTTACATTTCAGCGTATAATTTTGACTCTTCCTTTAAAAAACCAATTAATATCCTTATGAGAAAACAAGTGCCCTTTTTGTTAATGACCTTATGCCTGGGGTTGTTTTCTTTTATATCGCAAGCCCAGATTGGGTCGCTGGATACTACGTTTAACCCATTGGATATTGGCTTTAGGGCAGATGCAAATGAAACCATTCACACTATGGCGCTGCAGAGCGATGGAAAGCTTGTGATTGGTGGCGCGTTTACTTCTTATAATGATACTGCTCGCAGAGGTGTTGCCCGGTTAACTACCGATGGATATTTGGATCTTTCCTTTAATCCCGGAGCTGGTGCCAATAATGCAGTGTATGGCTTAGCTATACAGGCGGATAGTAAAATCGTGATTGGCGGGGATTTTACAACCTACAATGGCATCTCTCGTTCTCGTATAGCGCGACTAAATGCTGATGGCTCATTGGATGGAAGTTTTGCCCCTGATTTTAATGATGCTGTGTATGCCGTGGCCGTTCAGCAAGATGGGAAGATAGTGGTAAGTGGGGCTTTTACAACTGTCAATGGCACTCCTTGTAATCACATAGCCCGCTTCAATACCGATGGAACATTGGATGCCGGCTTTACGCCCGGCAACGCTACCAACAATTCTATTTATGCTATAGCGCTGCAGCCTGATGGAAAGATTGTGATCGGGGGAAGTTTTTCTTTGTATAATGGCACATCGCGCAATGGTGTTGCCCGCTTGAATACAGATGGTTTATTAGATCCAGCCTTTAATCCTGGAACTGGTGCTATAGGTGGTACGGTTTATTCCCTGGCTGTTCAAAGTGATGGAAAGGTGTTAATTGGTGGATACTTTACTTCTTACAATGGTGCGGCGCGAAACTACATTGCACGTATAAATGCCAATGGTACGCTGGATACTGGTTTTACTCCCGGTACAGGCGCCACTGGCGGTGGTGTGCTGGCTATAGCTGTTCAAAGCGATGGCAAGGTGGTGATAGGGGGCTATTTTACTTCTTACAATGGTACAACACGTAGCAGCCTGGCCCGACTGAATGCTAATGGAACGATTGATGCCTCTTTTTATCCGGGTAATGGTTTTAATGGAGGTATTCGTTCTATAGGAATTCAAAGCGATGAAAAGCTGATAGTTAGTGGCGAGTTTACTTCTTACAATAGCGTTATTAAAAACCGTATAGCCCGCATTAATGTAAAAGGTCCTACATTAATTATCAACTCGGTAACACCCGCTGCTTTTTGCGCAGGCGCCAACTTAACGGTGTCCTATACGGTATTGGGTGTATTTACGGCCGGTAATAAGTTTACCGCCCAGATCAGTGATGCGGCTGGCCGGTTTATTTCTCCTGTCAATATTGGTACCATCGCTGGTACAGTTTCAGGCTCTATGACGGTTACCGTTCCTGTTAACGCCGATGGTGGTTCAGGCTATCGCATTCGTGTAGTAAGTGATAATCCTGCCATTGCCAGTTTTGATAATGGTAGCGATTTGACAGTTATAGGCGCTTCTACTACCCCTTTTATTACAAACAGCAGTGCTACTACTTTTTGCGCTGGTGGCAAAGTGGTATTAACATCTTCTGCAGAAACAGGAAACTTTTGGTATGTCAATGGGGGGTATACCGGTATAACTACTCCAACCTTTACAGCAACGGTTACTGGTAGCTATACAGTAAGAACCAATGAGAATAGCTGTATGTCGGCTGCTTCAGCGGCCATGCCGGTTACTGTTACCAGCAAGCCTACAGCAACTGTTACTTATACGGGTACTCCTTTTTGCCCAACAGGTGGTGCAACGCCTACGCTAACGGGCACCAGGGGCGGTACTTTTTCTACTACTAGCGATATTGCTGTTAATGCCACTACTGGTACAGTGAACCTGAGTGTTCCAGCCGGTACCTATTCTATCGATTATACCATTCCCCCAACAGGTGGTTGCGATGCCGTAACGGTTACTACCTCTATTGCTGTTCGTCAAATGCCAGCTATTACAACGCAACCCGTTGCCGGAGCTGTATGTACTGGAAACAATATCAGCTTTAGTGTAGCGGCAACAGGTACAAGCGTAGGATACCAATGGCGGAAAAACGGAATAGATATTTCCGGTGCTACCGCTGCAACCTACACCATAAGCAATGCGGCTCTGACCGATGCGGGTAACTATTCAGTTAACGTGTCTAATGCCTGCGGTGCTGAAGTATCAAGATCTGTACTGCTTTCTACTGCTCAATCTATAGCTATATCTGCACAGCCTGTAGCACAAACCTTGTGTGCGGGTGGTACAGCTAGTTTTTCGGTAGTGGCTACGGGCAGTAAGCTCACATACCAATGGCGGAAAAATAATGTAAATATTGCAGGGGCTACCGGTAATACGTATGCGATTTCTAATGTGGCGGCTACTGATGCGGGCAGTTATGATGTAGTATTGTCTGGTGATTGTGCCAGCAAAACCTCCAATGCTGTAGCATTAACGGTAAATGTTCCGGTGAGCATTACCACACAGCCCACTGCCCAGGCGGCCTGTTTAGGTGCTGCGGCCAATCTAGCGGTAAATGCTGCCGGCACAAACCTTTCTTACCAATGGCGTAAAGGCGGCAGCAATATTGCCGGGGCTACGTCAAGAACCTATACAATTGCAGCGGTAACTTCTGCAGATGCCGGTAATTATGATGTGGTGATTACAAACCCTTGTAATACGGTAATCTCCAGTGTGGCAGCCGTAAGTATATCGCCTGCACCCTCTACCCCTGTAATTACGGCTTCAAACAATGTGCTTACTTCATCTGTTGCTAATGGTAACCAGTGGTTTGCTAATGGTACTGCTATCAATGGCGCTACCGCAAAAACCTTATCTGCGCCTATTTCCGGTGTTTATACCGTACAGGCAACACTGGGTAGCTGTATTGCTACTTCAGCGCCTTATAATTTTGTGATCACGCGTATAGAAGGACCCGAATCATGGAATGGAGAGGTAACTGTTTATCCTAATCCTGTGGTGAAAATGCTTGTTATTCGTAACCCTGCTGCACGTAAACTACAAATACAGTTCTTTGATGGCAATGGTAAAAAAGTATACGAAAGCCAGCTGCGCTCCACACAAGGAATAATTGATGTACAAGGCTTGGCTAGTGGTATTTATCGTGTAATGATCACTGATACGGCTAAACAAGAGGCTATAATGCAAAGCATCTTAAAGCTATAATAACAATTGATGTTTGATCAAGGACAGTTAATAGGATTTTTGATTTAAAGATTTCAAGATAGTACTTATAAAAAAGCCCCAGCTCAGGCCGGGGCTTTTCATTTATATTCCAGAGAAGATCAGTTTATAACAACTTTGACTTATTGCTTTTCATACGCACCTAGGTCCGGTAAGCTAAAGGGCCGAGGGCGGCCATCTAAGTCATTTGTAACATCGGTTGTCATACCCTTATTAAGCGCAGGTGAGCCATCTTTCAGGCGAAAGTTGTAGATACGCTCTGTGGTATTAACGTTATCAAACTGCGGATCCTGGTTCATAGCACTAGTTACCGTTGCATTAGCCGGGTTAGCGCTTACGCGCCATAGCACATGGTCAAAGTTGACAGTAAAGGCCGTTGCACCATTTTTAACTACCACTACTTCTTCTTTAACCATTCCTTCACCATCGCCCCAAAAGATGCAGTTGCGGAACAAGGCGTTTAAATCACTGGGTGTGGTTGTGGCGTTTAAGTAGTTGGATACTGTTAAAACAGGATCTTTTCGTTGCAAGTAGGCATTGGAGAAAGAAGCCACCGTGCAGTGGGTAAACTGGTAATTACCCCCCTTTGCCAATACAATGTTTTTGCCACAATTGCTAACCAAAACATTGTTTGCTTTGATGCTGGAATTAACGGCTAATATGCCCGCATCGTAGGCATTGTCGATAATAGTGTTTTCCAATACAAGCTTTGCTGTGTTGGTAGTAGATGGGTCTACGACTGTAATGCCCTGGTAAGCATTTTTGATGATGGCATAGGTAAGGCGGTTGTTCTTACTAACGTCACTAAAGATCAAGCCAGGGAAACCGCCTGGGTAATTTCGGTAAGGCTCGTCAAGCCGATCGCTGGCAAATACGACACGGGTGCTATCCCACTTCTCTCCGTTTACTTGTAGTGTGCCATGTACAATAAGAGGAGCATCGGCATGCATATAGATCTTACAGCCTTTATTGATTGTTAGCGTGGCATTGGCATCAACGGTTAAGCGGCCTAAGATCACATAGGGTAAATCGCTATCCCAGGTTTCGGTACCTGTGATCTTTTTATTGCGAAGAAAATGGGCGTTTTGACCCAGCGCATCTAGTTGAATAAAAGTGCGGTTGCCGTTGTAAGAGATCTCAATGCTGTCGCGAACAATAAAAGGAAGATTGTTGGTACTGGGGTTAATGTTTACCGTAACAAAAACGTAGGCACTGTCTTTTGGTCGGATTTCCAGATCGTTCACTTCCGGACCTTTATAACCATTCACGTTTATTTTAAACGGCGACAATAACCCACCTGCCAAGCGAATGGTGCTGATGCGAATACCTTCTTTATTATCATTAAAGATCTTGAGTTTTTGAGTAACAGAGCCGGCGGTGGTAAATACGGTATCAAAGTGAAGGGTGTCTGCTGAAGTTTGTAGCCTTGCCTGGTTGCTGGAAGTAAAACGTTCCTTTTGGCAAGCTAGCAGTAGCAGTGCTAAACAAAAGGGCAGCAATCCATACGGTACAAACTTCTTCATACGGTAAAAGTACATTAGGATGTAGAAATACAAAGCGTTGCTATACTTAAACGAGTGTTTGCGGCTTCTAGTATCACGCGGCCGCAAGACTCTAATGTAGCGCCTGTAGTTACTACATCATCTACCAGCAAAATATGTTGATTGGCGAGAGCTGTAGTCTCCTTTAGCTCAAACCGGTTTTCCATATTCTGCCACCGCTCCATCCTGTTTTTTCGGGTTTGGCTTTCTGTAGCGGTGGTGCGTATCACAGCCTCCTTTATAATGGGGCGCTGCCATACATCGCTAATGCCTTCACATAAAACCATGGCTTGGTTATAACCACGCTGGCGTTCTTTTTCTGGAAACAAGGGTAGGGGAACAAGTGCAGTAATATCCTGAAAGCGCGGGTTGTTGATTAGCCTATTTCCCATAAGTTGACCCAAATAGAAGCCGAGACGTTGTTGTCCTTTGTATTTGAATTGATGAAGCAGGTGTTGGAGTGTAGCACCTTTTGTAAAGTAATAGCTGGCAGTGGCTGCTGTTACGGGTAAGCGTCCCCAAAAAATCTTTTCTACCGGGTTGTCAGCATAGCTTTCAAAATGTGTTTGGGGTAGTTTCTCCAGGCACTGCAAGCAGAGATAATGCTCTTTGTCTATAATATCTGTACCACAACCTTCGCAGATATGTGGAAAGGCCAGATGAAGAATGGATTCGCGAAGAAGTCTGAACCACGATTGTCTGAACCGGGATTTGGGGAGATTGGATGGATTAGGAGGAAAAATGGTTTCCATTGGCACGTGATTAATATCTTAAGATAGACTTTTAATCCGTCCAATGAATGCATTAATGTTACTCACTATCTATAAGTGGTTCTTTTCTTCCCAATCCCTTAATCCACCCAAATCGTGGTTCAGACTAAAACAAATGCCTGTACACTTCTTCCACACGACCCATGGTGATCACTTCAATATTATGGCGTTGTTTAAGTGTGCCTTTTTGATTGTATTTCGATACGATGATTTTTTCAAAGCCCAGTTTCTCTGCTTCGGCTATCCGCTGTTCAATACGATTAACGGCACGGATCTCTCCACTCAAACCTACCTCACCCGCAAAACAAATGTTGTGGGGAATGGCAACATCTTCAAATGATGAAAGAAGCGCACACAGAACAGCCAGGTCAATAGAGGGGTCTTCTACTTTTAGTCCACCAGCTATGTTGAGGAAAACATCTTTCACCCCAAAATGAAAGCCGCCTCTTTTTTCCAGCACGGCTAATAGCAATTGCAAACGACGCAGATCAAAACCCGATACGGTACGTTGAGGTGTGCCGTATACCGATTGGGTAACCAGTGCTTGTACTTCAATGAGCAGAGGGCGCTGTCCTTCGATAGTAGCGGCAATAGCAATACCACTCAGTTGATCTTCTTTTTGTGTGATCAAAATTTCACTGGGGTTTGCTACAGCATTCATACCCGTATCATTCATTTGGTAGATACCTAATTCCGATGTGCTACCAAAGCGATTCTTCAGTGTGCGTAAAATGCGGTAGGCATAATGACGATCGCCTTCAAACTGCAGTACAGTATCTACCATATGCTCTAGTAATTTAGGACCTGCTATACTACCTTCTTTGGTAATATGCCCAATCATGAATACGGGCGTATTGGTTTCTTTCGCAAACTGCTGAAACTCGGCGGCACACTCGCGAATCTGCGATACGCTGCCGGCAGCCGATTCTATAAATGGTGACTCCAATGTTTGAATCGAATCAACAATGATCAATTGAGGTTTTAGTTTCTTGATTTCATTGAAGATCGTTTGTGTAGATGTTTCTGTGAGGAGGAAGAAATTTTCGTTTAGAATATTCAAGCGATCAGCTCGCATTTTTATCTGCTGCTCACTTTCTTCTCCGCTGATATAAAGAGTAACTACATCCTGTAACTGTAAACCCATTTGTAAAAAGAGCGTGGATTTACCAATGCCTGGTTCGCCAGCTACTAATACAATACTACCAGGTACAATACCACCACCTAGTACACGGTTTAGTTCTGCATCAATGGTTACTAAGCGAGGATGCTCTTTTGTTTTAACTAAGTGAAGGGGTTGTATTTTTTTTGATGTACTGCCGTTGCCATGATAATCATCCCAATCTGCAGCAGCTGATTTTTTTGTGTCTTTTTGAATGAGTTCTTCAACAAATGTGTTCCACTGTTGACAGCTAGGACATTTGCCTAACCATTTTGCACTTTCATAACCACAGTTCTGACAAAAAAATCCTGTTTTAACTTTCGACATGCGTTAAAATTACTTGTTTAAAAAGGAAAGTGACGGTGTTAGATGTGTTGGAGTAAGGGACAAAAGAAGCGGTGCAATTTGCAGTAAAAAGGGCTGATCTTACGACCAACCCTTTTACTTACTAACCCATTAAATTCTAGCACTAAATTACAAATATGCCCCACATTACAAAATTATTTTTTGGCCTTGTGAATAACTTTTAGAGAATTTTATATAAAGATTTGCAAAGGGAAAAGGGTGTGTAAGTTGTTACAAATCAATATGTTATGCTTTAGTGAAAATTAATCGGTTTTTAATGTTTAACCTGCAAAACTGTCAGCTTCAAGCTCTAGTTTTACGTCTGACTGACAAAAAATGCTAAAACTTTTGGCAAAAAAATGACAGTCCCTGCGAATTGGTAGCTTTGGTTACAGATTTGAGGATTATTCATCAAAAGAATACGAAAAATGACACCTTCAATTTGGTTGGTCTCTTTAGTTTTTATTGGTATCAGTATGTTGGTCTCGGCTATTTTAAAAAGCCGTTTTAATGCCTTTAGCAAGATTCCCTTGCAGGCACGCCTGACTGGTAAAGAAGTGGCAGAGAAAATGCTCCGGGAAAACGGTATATATGATGTAAAAGTGGTTTCTGTGCCTGGTTTTTTATCTGACCACTACAACCCGGCCAATAAAACCATTAATCTTAGTCCAGAAGTTTATAATAATTACAGCATAGCCGCCGCAGCCGTAGCTGCACACGAAACAGGTCATGCTGTGCAGCACGCTACAGCCTACGCCTGGTTAACGCTGCGTAGTAAGCTGGTTCCTGCGGTACAGTTTAGCTCTACCATTGTAAACTGGGTACTGTTGATTGGCGTAATCATGGCTTCCTCCGGGAACCCTACTTTATTACTGGTAGGTATCGTTTTGTTTGCTGTTACGGTACTGTTTTCAGTAATTACCCTGCCTGTAGAGTTTGATGCCAGCCGCCGGGCTCTGGCTTGGTTAAACCATACGAATGTCACCAATCGGGAAGAATACCCAAAGGCTAAGAATGCCTTAACCTGGGCGGCAATGACCTATGTGGTAGCTGCACTGGCAGCTATAGCTACCTTGGTACAGTATATATTGATTTATATGGGCGGCCGAAACCGCAATTAATGGTAGCATCTAAAATTAATAGCAGCCTCCGGTTTTAAACTGGGGGCTTTTTGTTTTGTGTGACCACTATATGCATTGGAAACCGTAAAATTCTATCGGACATAAATAACAGTCCTTTCTTTAAAAGCAAATCCTAAATAGTCTACCAGTTTGTAGGCTTTTTAACCTATATAAGCAAGTAGTGCTCTTGTTGTTTTTACAACAAGAACCCCTGTTTTTGTTTAAAACGGCCACTTGTTAAGTGCTTGGGGATCGTAAAAGCATAAATATTTGTTATAATATCATTAATTGAAGAGTTATATTTACTTGCTTTAAAAAACATACACATGAGGAAATTAAAAGCTCTACTGCTTGTAGGGTTACTTTTTGGGCTACAAACCGTATGGGCACAAAGTCAAGTAACCGGGCGGGTTACCGATGCTGGAGGCTCTCCAATAGCGGGCGTAACCGTCTCAATCAAAAACACAAAAAATGCAACTGTAACAGACGCTGAAGGTGCTTTTTCGATCAATGCACCGGCCAAGAGCACGTTGGTCTTTACCTATGTTGGGTATCAGACATTGGAAAGACAGGTTTCTGGTAACAACGTAAGCGTTCAATTAAGCCAAGGTGAAAATGCATTAAGCGAGGTGGTAGTGGTGGCTTATGGAACACAGAAAAAAGAGTCCTTTACAGGTTCTATCTCCACGATCAAATCGGATGTTATTAAAGAAAGACCGGTCAGCTCTTTTGATAAAGCACTGCAAGGTGCTGCTGCTGGTGTAACCGTTCAAAGCGTATCCGGCCAGCCGGGTGCCGCCACGACTGTAAGAATCCGTGGTGTGGGATCGTTTTCTGCTTCCAGTTCACCGCTATATGTAGTAGACGGAGTAGCCATTACTACTGGCGATTTTACCCAGTCTGCGCAAACAGCGAATGTGCTTTCTACCTTAAACCCCAGTGATATTGAATCCATATCTGTTTTGAAGGATGCCTCTGCAGCTTCTTTATATGGCTCTCGCGCTGCTAATGGTGTAATCGTTATCACTACTAAAAGAGGCCGTTCTGGTAAAACAAAAATTAATGTTTCTGGTAGCCAAGGTTGGTCTTCTATTGCCGTTGACAAGCACGATGTAATGACCACACAGCAGTATTTTAAATACTGGTGGGATTATTATTATGCTACTCGTATTGCTGCAGGCGATGCTCCTGCCACAGCAGCTACCAAGGCTAATGCAAGTACCATTACCAATCTTAGCGCTAATCCTTATAATAATGCCAATCCATATGATGCAAACGGCAACCTGAATTCAGGTGTAAATGCCTTGTATGACAACAACTGGACAGACGCTGCAACCAGGCAGGGTTTGACAAAAGATTACGGCATCAACCTTTCGGGTGGAAATGATAAAACAAAGTTTTTCATTTCTGGAAACTACTTTAACCAAAAAGGTATCGTTCTGGCCTCAGACTTCAAACGCTATTCTGCGCGTGTAAACGTGGAAAACCAAACCACTGATTATTTGAAGTTAGGTGTAAGTTCTACGTTGGCCTATACCGATCAAAACACACCTCCGGGTGCAGGTGGTGCGGCTAACCCTATCCGCTTTGCCGATATCGTGTCTAACGTTTATCCTTTGTATCGTTTGGATGCTGCAGGAGCTCCCATTGTTGATCCTACCGGTGGGTTTGTATACAACTACAGAACGCCAGTTGTGTTTGATTACAACCCGGTGGGGCTGGCTAAGAAAAACATTTACAATGCCCAAACCGCCCGTGCTATTTTAAATTCTTTTGCAGAAATAAGCTTCTTAAAAGATTTCAAGTTTAAAACGCAAGGCGGTGTAGACTTTATTGACCTACTTGAGACACAATACTATAACCCTACCAATGGTGATGGCTCTGGTGTAAAGGGAAGAACCAATAAATATGCGCCTAGAGATCTGACGCTGACATTGACCAATACATTAGCTTACGATAAAACATTTGGCATTCATGGTGTAAATGTGTTATTGGGTCAGGAAGCTATTAAAATGCGTTATGATAACCTGATAGCCGGAGCAACTGGCTTTCCGGGTGAAGGCATTGTAGAACTGGGTGCTGCGGCTACGCCTTCTCAGGCTTTCTCGCAGGTGACTGAGAAGAGAATTGCCTCTTATTTCTCAAGAGTAAACTACAGCCTTTTAGACCGCTACTTTGTTTCTGGTAGTGTAAGACGTGATGGATCGTCTGTTTTTGGATCGGACAACCGAAATGGTACGTTTTGGTCGGCAGGTGCGGCCTGGCGTATTTCAAAGGAGAACTTCCTTAACGGTGTTGACTGGGTAAACGATCTGAAGCTGAGAGGAAGTATTGGTATCAGTGGTAATGATAACATTGCCCGATATGGACGTTTAGACCTTTACAGCATTGGTAACAGCTATGGAGGCAGTGCCGGTACCAGCTATTCTCAACTGGGCAACCCTGGCTTACAGTGGGAAGCCAACAAGGTAAAAGAGATAGGCGTTGAATTTGGTTTATTCAAAAGAGTGAAGGGTGAAGTGAGCTATTTTGAAAGAGGCTCTAGCGGTATCCTGTTTGACAAACCACTTTCTTACACAACTGGTTTCTCAACGATCCTGACCAACCTGGCTAACATGAAGAACTACGGTGTAGAAGGTATGGTGGATGTAAGAGTATTAGATAAGAAAGACTTCAACTGGAATGTGTCCTTGAACATGACTTCTTATAAAAACAGAATCCAAAAAATGACCACGGATTCTATTATTCAGGGTAACCTGCGCTGGAAAGTGGGAAGTGACAGATACCAATACTATATGCGCGAGTGGGCGGGTGTTGATCCTGCTGACGGCAAACCAATGTGGTATATGAATGAAGTGGCTACTGGCAAAAAAATCACGACAAAGGATTGGAATGCGGCTAGCCGTTATGAAAACGGATCCTCTTTACCAAAGTTCTTTGGTGGTATTACCAACAAGTTTGAATACAAAGGCTTTGATGCTACCGTATTTGTATTCTTTAACGTAGGTGGTAAAATCTACGACTTTACCTTGTCTCAGCAAATGCATGGTGGTGCTAACCGAGGTCAAACCTTGGCTAATCAAAGCTTTAATGCCTGGAAGAAGGCAGGCGATGTTACAGACGTGCCACGCTTTGTTGATAGAAATACCGACTTAGGTAATAATGCTTCAACCCGCTTCTTATTTGACGGTTCCTATGCTCGTTTGAAGAACCTTAACATAGGTTATACTTTGCCGAAGTCGGTATTGGACAGAG
This sequence comes from Flavisolibacter tropicus, assembly GCF_001644645.1. NCBI lineage: Bacteria > Pseudomonadati > Bacteroidota > Chitinophagia > Chitinophagales > Chitinophagaceae > Flavisolibacter > Flavisolibacter tropicus. The sequence continues at coordinate 4,134,318 of NZ_CP011390.1, forward strand.
CAAAGATTTCAAACGCTCGCTTTTATATTCAGGCAGAAAACTATTTTACCTGGGCGAAACATAAGGGCATGGACCCAGAGGTTGGTATAGACGGTACTAACAACAACGATATCCCTAATATCAAAACTTTAACCGTAGGTCTGAATCTTGGCTTATAATAAAAACTTAACAATGAAAAGGTCACTGTTTTATATACTGTTTGCGGGTATGGTCTTTTCCGGATGTAAGAAAGACTTTCTGGAAACAAAGCCTACCACATCTATAGATGCACCTGATGCATTCTCTACACCAGATAAGGTGACAGCCGCTATGAATGGGCTGTACGATCTGATGACATTATCTACGTTTACGAATCATATCATGTTGACCACCGATATTAAGGGTGGCGATATGCTGGTGGTTAGTACAGGTAACTACAGCCGGTTTGTTACTGAATATCAGTTTTTGCAAAGTCCAACGGCTGGATATGGTACCCAGTTCTGGAGAGATGGTTTCCGCTTGATCTCTAACACGAACCAAGCCATTAAAAACTTGCCAACTGCGCCAATTAGTGATGCCCAGAAAAATGATTTCCTGGCTGAAGCCAGAATGATCAGGGCCTGGGGCAACTATCAACTGGTACGTTTGTTTGGCCAGCCGTATTCTGTAGCACCAACTAGCTTGGGTATTCCAAAATTAGAAACACCAATTGGTGAAAAAGATCCAACACCAGCACGTGCAACGGTAAAGGAGATCTATGATTTTATAGTAGCCGACTTAACTTTTGCAGCTACCAACTTGTCAAGTACCAGAAACAGCGTTTTCCGTGTTACTAAAAATGCAGCCTATGGTATGTTAGCCCGGGTATACCTGGACATGGAGCAATGGAAGCTAGCTAGTGATAACGCCAAGTTAGCCCGGGCAGGTTTTAGCCTGGCTCCAGGAGCTGATTTATTAAAAGGCTTTGTTGATCCTACTTCTGAATGGATCTGGGGTTTGGATTACCGCTCCGACGACAACTCTGGTTACCTGCAGGTGGCTTCTTTCCAGGAGCCCTATGATATTGGCTATAGCACATTTAGAGCTACTTCAACTTTCTTTAATCTTTTCGCGGCAGATGATATTCGCAAGAAGTTATTCTATGTGAATGAAACAAAAGTAGCGACTTACGAAGGCGATGCGCTGCAAAGAGATAAGCCAATGATCAGCAGAGATGGCTACCTGATGAATAAATTTTATTTCCGTTCCGCCTGGGATTTGGATGTGCCTTTGATGCGTTCGGCTGAAATGTACCTGATTGAAGCAGAAGCTGAAGCTGAGCTGGGAAATACAGTACCTGCACAAACGGCACTTTATGCCGTTCAGAAAAGATCAATTCCTACTGCCGTTATTTCTGCCAATACGGGTAATGCCTTGAAAGCAGAAATTCAGGTAGAAAGAAGAAAAGAGTTGTTTGGTGAAGGCTTCCGTTTCTTTGATATTTTAAGAAGAAAAGAAACATTGGTTAGAACCAGCCCCGAGCATTGGGCTCCATTAACCCTGGCTCCCGGTGCACAAAAAAATATCTTACCGATTCCACAAAGTGAGCGCGAGGTAAGCGGGCTGCCACAGAACCCCGGATATAACTAAGCGCACCTACATAAGCTTAAAAAAGTAAAACCATGCCCCAAGGCATGGTTTTTTTATTTCCACAACTCAAATACTGCGTAGAGGCTTTTCCGACAGCTGTAAAAGCGCTTCTTTTTCGCATTATTTGACCTAAACCAGTCCTGCCATACACACACTGCCACGTACATAGATGTACCAATGAGGATATAAGATTTGTGATGTAAAACGAAGAACTATGAAAAGGTGGAAAGGCATGGTGGCTGTTATGCTATTAACATTAGCGAGTTGTAAAGACCTGTTTCAGTATAGCCCCAATGAAATACGGTTAGAAGAGGATGAAACAAGTATCAATTTGAAAAACATCCCAAGGATTGAGGCGTTGCCACAGAAGGACACACTTAAGTTTGTTCTCATTGGCGACTCGCAGCGTTTTTATGATCAAACAGCTGACTTTGTAACAACCATCAATCAAAGAAATGATATCAGCTTTGTAGTGTTAGCAGGTGATATATCTGACTTTGGTTTAAGCCAGGAATTTAAGTGGGTACATCGGGAAATGAAAAAGCTGAAAATGCCATATGTAGGTGTCATTGGCAACCACGATATGCTGGCCAATGGCCGATTGGTATTTAACGAAATGTACGGGCCTGAAAATTTTGCTTTTACGTGCAATGATACCCGGTTGATTTGCCTGAATACAAACTCACGAGAGGTGGGCTTTGATGGCTCTCTTCCCAATCTATCCTGGTTGAATACGGAATTGAAACAAGCAGCTTCCTTTAAAAATGTGTTTGTGATTTCTCATGTGCCTCCTTTTGATCATAAAGATTTTGATACAAACCTGGAGCAGCCTTATGCAAATACACTAGCCACCTATCCCAATGTACTGGCTTCTCTTCACGCGCATGAACATCACCTAAGCCGTTCGCGGCCTTATGAAAATGGTATGGAATATTATGTAACCGCCACGGTTAAAAAGCGAATGTATTCAGTGGTAACGGTTTGGGATCATCAATATAAAATTGAAGAAGTTGAGTTCTAATCTATCATATAAATCCATGTTTGCTATAGTGCTGTTGCTGGGTCATTTGGCAGTAAGTGCACAGAAGTGGCTGCCAGATCATACCAAGCTGCAGTATGCAGGTGGTATAGGCTTTCTGTCTGTGGGTGTGGGCTACCATAATAAAAAAGACAAGTTACAGGGAGATGTGTTTTATGGTTTTACGCCAGCATCGGTAGGCGGATTGGATATACATGCGCTGACTGTAAAGGGAACCTGGTTTCCGCTAAAGCCAATCAATCGTAAAACATGGCAACTGCGGCCCCTAAGCACTGGTCTGCAAGTGAACTATACGTTCGGAAAACAATACTTTGGTTTTACGCCCGACAATTATCCCTATGACTACTACAAATTCCCAACGGCTCTGCATGCAGGGGCCTTTATTGGCGGACAGGTGAACAAACAGGTGAGTAGTAGACGAGGCATAAAACGAATAGGGCTATATTATGAGCTGGGAACCTATGATGTGGAGCTGGCCAGTTATGTTAGAAACCGAAAGGCCTTGTCTGTTCCGGATATTCTAAACCTGGGGATTGGAATTGTAACCTCTTTTTAAATAAGGTTGTTGGTTTACAGAGGACAGAAGAGAATATTGAACAAGGAACAAGGAAGGAAGAATGCAGGAAATGTTCAATGTTCAATGCCGTGATCAACGCTCAATGTTCAATGAAGAGAGAATGAATAAGGAATAATGAATAATGAATGATGAATATTGAAGGAGGGAGAGCGTACTGAATATAGTGGGCTGCTGCTATCTAAATTAAATGAGTCTAAGACATAAAAAAAGCCCTGAACTACTTCAGGGCTTTTTTCTATATTTTGATTTCTTCACCGTCTTGGTCAAAGAACCGGAATTCGGTCAATTGGTAATTGGTATCAGCCTTTATGGTAACGGTTTGTTTGAACTTACGTTTCCACTTAGCCGCTTTGCTCCACAGCCAACCTTTTGTCAGGTAGGCATGTACAATTGGATTGACCATGATGGTCAGGTTGCGGTGTTTATGAGTGATCAGGTAGTTGAGGTTCTTTTCAATCTCATCTTCCAGGATCAGTGTAGAAGCAATCTTACCGGTACCATGACAGCTTGGACACACCTCTTGGGTGTTGATGTTCATTTCCGGCTTCATACGCTGCCGCGTAATTTGCATCAGGCCAAATTTGGAAATAGGAAGAACGGCATGTTTAGCGCGGTCGGGCTGCATAAACCCTTCCATCGCTTCCATTAATTTCTTTTTGTTATCGGGCAGTTTCATATCAATGAAGTCTACCACAATAATTCCCCCAATATCGCGCAGGCGCAATTGGCGGGCAATTTCTTCCGCCGCTTCCATATTGGTTTCCAGGGCGTTTTGTTCCTGATTATTACTAACACTCTTGTAGCCGCTGTTTACATCAATTACGTGTAAGGCCTCTGTGTGCTCAATAATAATATAGGCGCCACTGTTCAGGTTCACGGTTTTACCAAAAGAAGCCTTTACCTGTTTGGTAATACCATACTGGTCAAAGACACCCATGCCACCATTGTTGGCATGCAGGGTTACAATGTCGGCTTTTTCCGGGGCTATCTTTTGAATATAGCTCTTGGCATCGGCATAAATGCCTTTGTCGTTAGTTACAATGCGGTTGAAGTCTTCATTCAGCAAGTCCCTTAAGATCGAAGTGGTCTTAGTTTGCTCACTCAGTATCTTGGCAGGAGCTACTGCGCCTTGCAAATTCTTTTGAATGGTTTTCCAGGTAGCTACCAGTTCTGAAAGGTCTTCATGCAGCTCTGCTGTATTTTTTCCTTCAGCCGCTGTACGTACAATAACCCCGAAATTCTTTTGCTTGATGGATTCAATGATCCGTTGCAAGCGCTTCCGCTCTTCAGCAGAGTGGATCTTGCGCGATACGGCTACAATATCATTAAAAGGAGTTAGTACTACAAAACGACCTGGTAAGGAGATCTCACAGCTCAGGCGCGGGCCTTTGGCCGCGATGGGTTCCTTTAAAATTTGAACTAAAATGTTAGGCTTGCCGTTTAAAACCTCATTGATCTTGCCGGTTTTAATAATTTCTGGCTCATTGGGAAATTGTGCAAAGTCAAACCCTTCAGGACTACGATCATTAATAGCCTGTTGGGTAAATTTCAGCAAAGAGCGGGCATAGGGGCTTAGATCGGTATAGTGTAAAAAAGCATCCTTTTCATGGCCTACATCAACGAAAGCTGCGTTTAAGCCGGGAATTAATTTCTTTACTTTACCCAAATACAAATCGCCAACTGCAAAGCGGGCATCTACCTTTTCTGTATGAAGCTCTACAAGTTTTTTATCTTCCAATAATGCAATGTCCACGCCGTGCGGGGCTGCATTTATAATCAATTCTTTGTTCACATTACTACAGCTTTATGTACGAAATAGCAATACATGCCAATTGCGTTAGTGTATACCGGAATGCTGCAGTAACCTTTTGAGAGAATGATGATGGAGCAAATTGATGGGAGGAATGCAAACGGTATTACGCAATCAACAAGCAATAAAGCCGGGAATAGCTGGGCTATTCCCGGATAAAATATTAACCTAAGAAGTTATTTCCTCTTTTTATGACGGTTTTTTCTTAATCTCTTTTTGCGCTTATGCGTCGCAATTTTATGACGCTTTCTTTTTTTACCACAAGGCATACGTGAAACGAAATTTTATGTTTGAAAATTATTTAAGTAAATCTTTCACTCGTTTTTCAACTTCTTGTTTGAGTTCCGGTATTTGAATAAAAGGTAAACTGCGCTGGTACCAGGCCGCTGCTTCCTTCTTATCATTTTTCCGCTCATACACATCTGCCAGGTATAATAATGCTTCCAGATTATTAGGCTGTAGTTGTGTTACCCTTTTAAAACGCTCAATAGCTTTATCCAATTGTCCAGACATCATGGAGGCTTCTCCTAAAGTCATCTGGGCGTAAATATTGGTAGAGTCGCGCTCTACTACCTGGCGAATCTTCATAATGGCTTCCATCGGGCTTTCTGAAAGGCCGCCATACAACAGTGTGGCGCCCAGGGCTACCTGAGAGGAATCATTATTCGGGTTGAGCTTCAAAGAACGTTCAAAAAGATCTTTGGCTTGTTCGCCTTTCCAGTGTTGAACCAGAGGACTTTTTTCAAACCGCAGATTGTTTAAAAACAAATGGGCTGCAAAGGTGAGGGATTTTTCTGAATTTTCCAACCGCGCGGCCTCGGCGGTGTACCAGGCGTATGGTTCAAAGATGCGGGCGGTGTCGCGCCAGAACTTTGCCAGCTGGTGGTAGATGTGCATTTTCTGCTCACCCACATCGCCGCGGGTGACGCTGCTCTCTAAAAAACTAATGCGGGTCAGCTGCTCTGCCGTAAGGTTTTCCTTGGCATGGTGCAAGATGCTATCTACAGATAGCTGCTCGTCCTGGGCATGATCGTGCCCGGCATGGCTATCAGCCTGCTGACTACCGGTAGGTGTTTTTGGGTTATGACCAAATATTTTGTCCTGAGTGACAGCATATAATGTGATGGTCAAAAAAACAGCAATCCCTGCTGTTATCAACTGTGGTCTTTTCATGAAAACGGCCCCTGTTCTTGTGAATGGGCACGCAAAGTTATTGTTATTCTACTACAGTTGTTTTCTTCACTTCAGCTACAAACTCTTTTGCAGGCTTAAAGGCAGGGATTTGATGTTCAGGAATGTGAACGGCAATATTTTTCTTGATATTGCGTCCAATTTTGGCGGCACGTTTTTTTGTGATAAACGATCCAAAGCCCCGGATATAGATGTTTTCACCCTTAGAAAGAGAGTCCTTGATCTCTTTAAACATGGACTCAAGAGTTACTAATACATCGACCTTGGGAATGCCGGTTTTTTCCGAAATCTGGTTGACTAGATCAGCTTTTCTCATAGCTCTGTTTTGTCTTTGTGATAGCAATATAATACTAAATATAATGATTGTCAACATTATACAACATCTTTCAGGAGGAAATTGTTGTTTTGTTAAAATAAATGGGAAAAACAAAAAGCACCGCTAAAAACGGAGAAAAAGACTTGGGACGCGCCTTTGCCAAGGGTTTGTTACAATGGAACCGCCAGGAAAATAGCCGCGAAATGCCCTGGAAAGGAGAAGCTGATCCGTATAAAATTTGGTTGAGCGAAATCATTTTACAACAAACCCGGGTAGAGCAGGGGTGGAAATATTATGAACGCTTTATACAAACGTTTCCAACTATAACTGATCTGGCTGCTGCGCCTGATCAGGCCATTTTTAAATTATGGGAAGGGCTGGGGTATTATTCGCGGTGTAGAAACCTTATTGCTACTGCCCGCTTTATTGCCACCGAGCGCAATGGCATTTTTCCGGATACCTATGGAGAAATACTAGCCTTAAAAGGAGTGGGGCCTTATACCGCTGCTGCTATTGCCTCATTTGCTTATAATGCACCATACGCTGTGCTGGATGGCAATGTGTTCCGGGTGCTTTCCCGCATATATGCCCTGGAACAGCCCATAGATACTACTGAAGGAAAAAAAGTTTTTTCGCAGTTAGCGCAGGAGCAGCTGCCGGAAAAACAAGCCGCGGCCTATAACCAGGCTATCATGGACTTTGGCGCTGTTATCTGTAAGCCTGTGCCCAATTGCTCCCAATGTTTTTTCCAGGAGCAATGCCAGGCATTTTTGGGCAACAAACAGGCCTTGCTGCCCATCAAAAGCAAGAAGACGCAGATACGTGAACGTTGGTTTCACTACATTGTTCTTCAATACGGAAATGCGGTGGCCATACAGCACCGTACCGCTAAAGATATTTGGCAGAACCTTTATCAACCCCTGTTGATTGAAGCCGATAAAAAACTAAATAAAAACGAAGTGCTGCTGCAATTAGAGCATAGTTATGGCATTCGGCCTGCGCAATATGAAGTCATTAGCGCTGCCGTAAACCTTACACAAAAGCTTTCTCACCAAACCATTCATTTTTCTTTTATCCATTTAGAAGTTAAAAAAAAGCCGCAACTAGAAGGTTTTCAATGGGTTGTTAAAAATGAATTAGAGCGTTATCCCTTTCCTAAAACCTTACAGCAATTCTTAAGTAAAAATTAGCACCAGCTTACTGGCAAACAATTTGTTGCTTTTAAGTAAATTAGAGATACGAAGCTTTAGACGATTCACTAACGAAAATTTGAATGGTATGAGAGGCGTAAACAGAGTTATGCTTATTGGCAACTTAGGTAAAGATCCGGATGTACAGTTTTTAGAAGGTAATATTGCTGTTGCAAAATTTCCGCTGGCCACCACCGAAACCTTTAAAGATCGTTCAGGCAAATTGGTATCCCAAACCGAATGGCATACCGTAGTATTGTGGCGAGGATTGGCCGAACTGGCCCAGAAGTACCTGCACAAGGGCAGCTTGGTCTATATAGAAGGCCGACTGCGTACCCGCAGCTGGGAAGACAAAGAGGCTAACCGAAAGTTTGCTACCGAGGTGGTTGGTGATAACCTCATTATGCTAGACAAGCGCACCGAAGGTAATCATGGCGCCGCTATGAGCGGACAAACTGAATCAGGGGGTATGGAAGGAATAAACGTACCACCGCCGCTCGATGAGAATGAAGACTTATCTTTTTAAATAGCAGAAATAAAATAAATTTGTCGTGTAGATAAGGGCAGGATTATCCTGCCTTTATCCATATATTGTTCACCAAAATCGTTGCTTTGGACTATCATTCGGTTGATAACTTACTATTTTCACTAGCCTACACCATTATATCTGCAAACCCGCAGGGGGCAGTTTTTCTTGTTGTTCTGCTGATTATTTTACTCTTACTAAGCTTTGTAACAGCCGGTGCTGAGGTAGCGCTGTTTACCTTACAGGGCAAAGACGTAAACATGCTGAAAACTAAACAGCATGCCGCCGCCCGCCGCATTACCAGTTTATTAGACGAACGCAAAGCCGTTTATACTTCTTTACTGATTGCCGGCACTTTTTTCAACATCAGTATTATTATCCTGACCAATTTCTTACTGAATAGCATTTTACACCTGGGCACCGTGGACTTTATATTACCCATTAACCTGGATATGCTGGTAAAGATCATTGTTATTGCCTTTATCCTGGTGCTAATAGGAAAGGTGCTGCCCAAAGTATGGGCTACTCAAAATAATCTGCGCTTTGCCTACAGTACATCATCTGTAGTGGAAGCCTTACATCTTTTACTGCGCCGCCCCAGCTTATATATGGTGGCCATAGCCGACAATATCAGTAAACAAAGCGGTGCTGATAAAGTAGAGAGCGCAAGCCTGCGCCAGCTGGATGCCGCTATTGATGTAAACAATGAAGAAACTTCTGTAGAAGAAAAGAATATTCTAAAGGGTATTGTAAAGTTTGGCAATATCTCCGTAAAGCAGATCATGCGCTTTCGCCTGGATGTAAACGGTGTTGAATACGACACTCCCTTTAGTGAGCTTGTTAGAAAAGTAGAGGACCTGCATTACTCGCGCCTGCCGGTATATAAAGACACGCTGGATAATGTGGCTGGTGTGGTCAACACTAAAGACCTTTTACCGTATTTGCACGAGCCCAATTTTGACTGGCATACCATTATCCGCGCGCCGTTTTTTGTGCCGGAGTCTAAGCTGATCAAAGATCTGCTGGAAGAATTCCGCACAAAGCGCATACACTTTGCCGTGGTAGTAGATGAATTTGGTGGCACCAGCGGTATTGTAACCATGGAAGACATCCTGGAAGAAATTATTGGCGATATAAAGGACGAGTTTGACGAAGAGGAAAACAGCGTGCGCCAAATTGATAACGATACCTATATTGTTGATGCGAAGGTAATGCTACACGATATGTGTAGGGCTATGAGACTAGCCTTGGATACCTTTGATGAAGTGCGGGGTGAAAGTGACTCTCTTGGCGGACTGGTACTGGAAATAGCTGGTAAATTCCCTGCCCAGGATGAAACCGTAACCGCTGGCGACTTTCAATTTACTGTATTAGAGATCAATAAAAACCGCATCAACACCGTTAAGGTAACGATCAACCGCAACCGAAATGAAGACTAAGAGCCTATTATGGATAGCCGTTGCAACTGTGCTGATGGCGGCGTGTAACAGTGATTATGTTGTAAAGCCCCGCGGCTATTTTAAGATCGACTTCCCCCAAAAAGCCTATCAAACCTTTGATCAGCCGGGCTACCCCTATACTTTCGAATACCCGGTGTATGGCAAGGTGATCAAGGATACCTTGTTTTTTGATAGGCAACCAGAGAATCCTTATTGGATCAACATTGACTTTCCTCAGTTTAACAGCCGCATTCATATATCTTATAAGGATGTGCAGAAGAATAACTTTGACTCGCTGGTAAACGACGCCTTTACCATGTCGTATAAACAACACACTTATAAAGCTTCAGCTATTGAACCAGAGCCGTTTACAACTCCCAATGGAGTAGAGGGTGTTTATTTTACCCTGAAAGGCAATACCGCTACTGGTAATCAGTTCTTTGCTACCGATACCTCTAAGCATTTCCTGCGCGGCGCACTGTATTTTGCAGCTACCCCTAACGAAGATTCTTTAGCACCTGTTAATGCCTTCCTTAAAAAAGACCTACAGCACTTGATTAATACGATACAGTGGAAGAAATAGGGAGGGAAAGCTACAAGCTTCACGCTGCAAGCTACAAGCAGAACAGTCCTACTAGATATTATTATTTCCTCTTACCTGCAAAACTGCCGGCTCTTTTGTATCTTTAAACTCTTCACTTTAGCTTGGGTTACAGGCTGTTTTATTACAAATTTCCATCATGATTTCGGGGTGCCAGAAGGGGCAGGATAGGTTGTCAGAGGGTAGGGCGCGGGGTAGAAAGGCCAGAAGTGCGGGTGAGGTACGGACTTCATACGGAGTAAGTAGGGACCTGATACGGAGTTACCTAGGCTTCTATACGGAGTAACCATGAAGGTGTAGAGGAGTGGCAGTGAAGGTAGAGGGAAGGAGTAGGCAAGGTAGAATGGCTGATGGCTGATTTTGGGATGGCGGATTGGGAGGATTAGAAAGAAGAATTAGCTGGATGAGATTAGATTTTTAGGGGAAGTGTGCTTTTGGGGTAGTTGCTTTTCTATCAACTGCTGAAACAAGTTACGCCTGCCAATCAAGAGTCATTGTAGATGGCAGGCAGGTAGAGTGTAGAAGATCGAAACCTGCACCCAGTCCTCCTTTTCTCCTTAGCTCTGTGCGAAATCTTTCTTACGCCCCTTGGCGCGTTCTGCTTGAGACTATCACATAATTTCCCGTTAATCCACACCATAGCTGGAAAAGGAGGGTTAATTTTGTGCCTTACATTGAACACATGATATCAATAGATAATGTTCTGGTGAGCGATGAGGTGGTAGAAGCCAAATTTGTGTGCGACCTAAATAAGTGTAAAGGTGGCTGCTGCGAGGATGGCGATGCCGGTGCTCCCCTGGAACAAGAAGAAATGAAAATTATCGAAGACAACTTCGAAGCCGTGGTGCCATACCTGACCCAAGAGGGACTTGACGAAATTAAGCGCCAAGGCAAGTTTTTATATGATAAAGAATTTGGCTGGGTAACTCCTACCATCAACGGTGGCCTGTGTGTATACGGCTTCCGCGATGAAAAAGGCATTATCAAGTGCGGCTTTGAAGCAGCTTATAACGATGGTAAGATCGGGTGGAAAAAGCCCATTAGCTGTCACCTGTTTCCCATTCGTCTTACTGAAACAAAGCAGTACACCATGGTCAACTACGAGCCAAGGGAAGTAATGTGCGACCCGGCTTGTGCATTTGGTAAAAAGCTAAAGGTGCCGGTATACCAGTTTTTAAAAGAGCCGATAGAACGTAAGTTTGGAGCAGAATTTTATAATACCTTACACCAGATAGCGGTTGAGTACTTTGACCAAAAAGCCGAAAAGAAGTAAATGTCTGAACAATCATCCACCTTCGTAGCCAAAAGCACGGTAAAGGCTGCCGACAGGGAGCATCGCCGTAAGATCAACTTTAATATTGCGCGATACAATGCGGTAGTGCCGCAAGGCAAAACACAGTTTACTGATGTTCCACTGGCGCGTGAGCGGGCCAAGAATGTAAAGTGGAAGGCTATTGAAACATTGGATAAACAGCTGGAACTTTTTGAAAGTACACTGACCAAACGCGGCGGAAAGGTGCTATGGGCTGAAACGGCTGATGAAGCCTTGCAACAAATTCTCACGATCTGTAAGGATAAGAATTGCTCTACTATTGTAAAGAGCAAGAGCATGGTTACAGAGGAACTACACCTGAATAAGTTCCTGAATAAACACAATATTGAAAGTGTGGAGACAGACCTGGGTGAATACATTCAGCAACTGGACGATGAACCACCTTATCATATTGTAACACCGGCTATGCACAAGAGCAAGGAAGATGTGGCTAAACTCTTTGCTGAAAAGCTAGGTACTCCGTCTTCTTTAAATCCAAGTCAGCTAACGTTAGTAGCGCGGCAAAAGCTGCGTGAGAAATACCGTCAGGCGCAAATCGGGATCACCGGGGCCAACTTTATTGTAGCCGATACCGGCGCTATTGCCCTAACTGAAAATGAAGGTAATGGCCGCTTGAGCTGTGCTTATCCAAAAACCCATATTGTAATTGTGGGTATTGAGAAAGTGATTCCTACGCTTACTGACCTGGGATTGTTCTGGCCGCTATTGGCTACCTATGGTACGGGTCAGAAAGTAACTGTTTATAATTCTATTGTAAGCGGACCGCGCCAGCCGGGTGAAACCGACGGCCCAGAAGAAATGTATGTGATACTGCTGGATAATGGGCGCACCAATATCCTGATGAATCCAACATCAAGAGAAAGCTTGTACTGTATCCGTTGTGGTGCTTGCTTAAACGCTTGTCCTGTCTATAAAAATATTGGTGGCCATGCTTATGGCACAACCTATAGCGGTCCTATTGGATCGGTGATTACTCCCCACCTGAAAGAAATGGATGAGTGGAAGCACTTAAGCTATGCTTCTTCGCTGTGTGGCAATTGTACAGAAGTATGTGCGGTGAAGATCAACCTGCATGAACTTTTGCTGGAGAATAGGGCTGAGGCCGTGAAGAAGAACCATGCCTCCTTTGTAGAAAAGATGGCCTGGGTCTTTTGGAAAAAGGCTATGAGGAATCGCGGCATGATGAACATGGGTTCGGGCCGACTGAAAGGCTGGATGGTCAATACGTTTGTAAAAGACTGGAAGAAACACCGCAGCGAGCTTGAATTTCCTGAAAAGTCCTTCAACCAGTTGTGGAAGGAGCGTAATGGCAAAAAGGTTAAATAACGCTTGTGCTGATTTACAGTCATACCGTTACGCCGCGGCTGCAATATGTAGCCAGCTTCCTAACGCAGTACTATGGGGAGTCATTTCTTCTGACTACCGATTGGCAGTATTTCCAAAGTGCAGACAAACATAAGATCAATTACTCTGCAACTAGCATTAATGAGCAAACGCTTTGGATAAAGCCTGTTGACCTGCTTTTTGAAGCAGGGGTGAAAAAGCAGTCGATCGACTGCTTTGAACATGCACATGGCTATAAAGCCTTCTTTGCTACAGAAGGTGCACTAGGCTTTGATCTCTTTGCTGCTGTATTTTATTTGCTATCGCGGTATGAAGAGTACCTGCCTCACCAGAAAGATAGCTATGGCCGCTATGCACACGAAAATAGTTTGGCTTATAAAAACGGCTTCCTGCACCTGCCACTGATCAATATTTGGTTGGAAGACTTTAGAGAAATCCTTCAAGAAATTTGGAATTTGGAACTTGGAATTCGGAGCTTCCAATTTGTTCCTACGTATGACATTGATATAGCCTGGAGTTATCAGAACAAAGGTTTTTTGCGTAATGCAGGAGGTACGGTAAAATCAATAGTCAATGGTCAATGGGCAAGAGTAAGAGAACGGTTTAAGGTTTTGAGAGGGAAGGAGCAGGACCCCTATGATTGCTACGACTGGTTAGATGCCATACATTGGAAGTATGAATTGTGGCCGCTGTATTTTTTTCATGTAGGGCAAGAAAGAAACCAGTACGATAAAAATATAGCTACCACTAATAGTGCTTTTCAGGAGTTGATAAAACATCATGCTCATACCTATGTAGTGGGCTTACATCCTTCTTGGAGCAGTGGTGATAAGGCCGAATTCTTTCAAAAGGAGAAAGAGGAGTTAGAGCGCCTTGCTAGTCAAAAGATTACCTTTTCCCGTCAACACTACATTCGGTTTACTTTACCAGATACTTTCCGGCGTTTAATACACAATGGTATAAGAGAAGATTACTCAATGGGCTATGGTAGTATTAATGGTTTTAGAGCTTCCATAAGTACGCCGTTTCATTGGTATGACCTGGATAATGAAGTGGCAACGATATTGCAGCTGCATCCGTTCTGTTTTATGGATGCCAATGCTTTCTTTGAGCAAAACTTATCGGTAGAAGACGCCTTTGATGAATTGATGCACTACTACCATGTAACCAAACAATGCGGTGCCGTTTTGATTACTATCTGGCATAACCAGTTTTTAGGAACTGACCCGATGTTCAAAGGCTGGCAGGAATTGTATGAGCGATTCCTTAAGACCGTTGTGTACTAATTCTCTTCTTTGACCCGCTTAGCCGGTAACATCTTCATGATGGACTTGTTTACCAGGTATACACCAACAAGGGTAATCAGCATCCCGATAATAATATAGCCGGAAAGTTCTTCTCCCAGCAACTGCCACCCCAATAAAACAGCCACAACCGGATTTACATAGGCATATAAGCTTACCTGCTCTGTGGGAAGATGTTGTAAGGCATATAAATAAGCCAGGAATGTAAGTATTGAGCCAGCGGTAACCAGGTAGGCAATGGCCATCCAAGAAGCATTTGGAATAGCTGCCAAGGGTATGGCATAACCTAAGGCAAAGCTGCCACCAATAAGAGCTGTGCCGGAAATAACCATTTGCAGTCCTAAACTAAAATAAGGGTTGAAATTAGCCGCCTGCTTTTTAGTATAAAGTGTACCGAATGCCCACGACCAGGTAGATGCTATAGAGATAAAAATACCAAAGCGAAACTCTGGATTCAGGAAATCTTGCAAGTGATCGAAGAAGATAACACAGACACCGGCAAAGCCTAGTAAAAGGCCAATTACTGTATTAAACCGCAGTTTGGAATGTGAGCTGAATGCTGCAATCAATACCAGCCACAGCGGGAAAATAGCACCAATGATGGAGCCCAGGCCAGCAGAAATAAATTTTACACCCCAGGTAGAAAGCGCATTGCTTAAGAGGAAGTTTAACACGCAAAGGACCAAGATCGGGCCCCATTCTTTTCCTTTGGGAAGGTGATAACCCTTGATCAGGAAAAAGACCACGTAACACACTCCACCTAATAGTTGACGCATTCCTACCAACTGTAGTGCTGGCATATGTTTTACGCCTTCTCTGGAAGCCAGCCAGGTGGTACCCCATAAAAAACACACAGCAATCAGCGCCGCTATTGCTTTCCTATGCTGGCTTTTGTTGTGAAGGGGCAAGGGGTTCATCTGTTCCAAGTACGTGGTTACATCTTGTTCTGCTTGCGCATCACTGCCAGCAACATTTTTATGTTGGGGGTTTAGAGGCATTGGATGTGTAGTGAGTGGTGAGTGAAAAGAAAAGTGAAAGGTGAAAGGTGAAACGTGAAAGAGGAAAACTCCCTGCTCACGTTTCACCTTTCACGCCTGCCTTAGTGTCTGAAATGACGCATGCCGGTCATTACCATAGCCAGGTTTCTTTCCTTGCAATATTCAATACTGTCTTTGTCGCGAATAGAACCACCTGGTTGTACAAACGCTGTAATGCCCGCTTCATCGCCCAGCTTCACACAATCATTAAAGGGGAAGAACGCATCGCTGGCCATAACAGCTCCTTTCAGATCAAAACTGAACTGCTTGGCTTTTTCTACGGCATGACGTAAGGCGTCAATACGACTGGTTTGACCGCAACCTTTACCTACCAGTTGTTTGTTTTTTACCAGCGCAATAGCGTTGCTCTTTAAATGCTTACACACGATGTTGGCAAACAACAGGTCTTCTCTTTCCGATGCAGTAGCCGGACGGCCTCCTACATCTTCCCACTTTTCATAGTTGCCTTTATCCTTGTCTTGTACCAGGGTGCCATTCAATACATTCTTGTATTGTTTTGTAGCAGCAACTGGTTTATTCAATTGTAGTAATATGCGGTTCTTCTTGGATTGTAAAATAGTCAGTGCATCTGCATCAAAAGCAGGTGCAATCAATACTTCAAAGAAGATCTCGTTAATAGCATTGGCAGTAGCTATATCTATAGCGCCATTACATACCAGCACACCACCAAAAGCACTTTCTGCATCACCTGCTAAGGCATCTTTCCAGGCGCCTTCTACAGAAGGGCGACTGGAAATACCACACACGTTGGTATGCTTGATAATAGCAAATGTGGCCTGAGTAGTTTCACCTTCAAACTCCTGGATCAATTCAATAGCGGCATCAATATCTACCAGGTTGTTATAGCTGATCTCTTTACCATGCAGCTGATTGAAGTTCTCGGAAAGGTTGCCAAAGAACGCAGCTTGCTGATGTGGGTTCTCACCATAACGCAGTGGCGTGCGTTGTTCTTGTCCAAATACGGTCAGTGGCGTATCTGCACTGAAATAGTTGGTGATAGCAATATCATAATCGGCTACTATCTGGAACGCTTTAGCCGCAAATTTTCTGCGTTGTTCTAAAGTGGTTTCTCCATTTTGTAATTCCAGGATCTCTACCAGGTTGGCGTAATCATCTTTGGAAGCTAACACCGTTACATCACTGAAGTTCTTGGCGGCACCGCGTATCATGGATGGACCACCAATATCAACCTTTTCAATGATCAGTTTTTCATCTGTAGTGTTGGCTACTGTTTCCTGGAAAGGATACAAGTCCACAATCACCAGGTCCAGTTCAGGAATACCATATTGCTTCATTTCCTGCACATCGGTTTCATTATTTCTACGACCTAGTATACCACCAAAAATCAATGGATGCAAGGTCTTTACACGACCTCCTAAAATAGAAGGGTAAGAGGTTAACTGCTCTACTGGCACTACAGGTATACCCAGGTCTTCAATAAACTTTTGAGTACCTCCGGTAGAGTAAATAGTGGTGCCTTGCTGTTGCAACTGGCGTACTACGGGCTCAAGACCATCTTTGTAAAATACAGAGATCAGAGCGGCTGAAATTTTCTTGTTCATGTAGAAATAAATTAAGGCAGGCTTAGAAGCTGTTTGAATTAATTATTTGATATGGCGCATGGTGTCTTTTGGGCTGCAACTTCGTCGGATTTTTTGCCTTAGGCGTTTGACTATGGCTGCAAAATCCTCCTTGTTTCGCTCCAAAATACTCTCATCATCAATTCTGAATAACTAACTCAAACAGCTTCTTAAAGGAGCCGCAAAGGTAGGAGACTAAAACGGCATCACAAAAGCACCTTGCTCCTGTACATCATAAAAGGGAATGTGTAGCGCAAGGGCACTGCGTTTCCACAGATCAGCTTTCCAATGAGGCACCGAACCATCAATAACAATCTGTTTGATAGTTGATGCCTGGGCTATTTGCTCAAGGTAAAGTTTTGGGTTTTTGGAAAGAATCAGCAGATCAATAACAGGCTTAGTGGGTTGTGGTTGAAATACTACAGTGGTATCAATAACTAAGCATTGCTTGCCTTCAATAACAAAGGTTTTCTGATTAATACAATGCTGTTCTTCAATGCGGTAATGAATACGAGATGGCTGCAGATGAAAACGATAGAGAGCGGGTTCTTGCAACAATGCGCTATCGCCAATAAACGCAGAAGACTGCCCTTGTATAACATCAATGGCCTGTCGCTTGGGGATGTTATAAACAATGAGCTGTTGTTGCTGTGTGGCCTGTTTAAATGAAAGGGCGCGCAGGCCTATAAACAATAGTGCGCTGCTCAAGGCTATCCGAATGGCCTTGGTTTGTTGATGGAGTAGCCAAAGCGTTAAACCAAGTATGCACGCGTATAGCAATGCAGTCTGCAAAGGTGAAATGGACAGGTTTTGCCAAACGGCAAAAGACACCGAGTCTAAGCGTTCCACATAGTTGTTAAGTCCTTGAATAAGCAAGGATAAGAGCTGGCCGCACTTTACGGCTATACTGGGAATAAAAGCCAATGCGCACAGAATAATCTCTCCAATCAAGATCAAGCTGGATAAGGGAACTGCTACCAGGTTGGACAATAAGAAGAGAAGCGGAAACTGGTGGAAATAATAAATGCTAATAGGCAGCGTGAGTATTTGGGCCGCCATCGATACTGCTGTTAGCTTCCATACAAAATCAACCAACTTGTTGGGGAAGAAGCACCAGTTGTATATAGGTTTAAAGAAAACAAGAATGCTTAGTACGGCCAGGTAGGAAAGCTGAAAACCCACATCCCACAGCCAGTATGGATTGATACAGAGTAACACAAAGGCTGAAAGTGCTAAGGTGTTGTAAATAGATGCCTTGCGGTCTATGACCGTACTAAAGGCTATACAGGTAAACATCACTGCCGAGCGCAGAACTGAAGGTTGTGCACCAGCCAGTAGACTAAACGCCCAAAGGCCTGCTATGATCAACAAAAAGCGCCCCCATCTCCATGATTGGCGAGAAAGTGGACGGGTGAGAAGTAACAGTAGCCAATAAATAATTCCCAGGTGCAAACCAGAAATAGCGATGACATGTACCACGCCTGTATTGGAATAAGACTGTACCAGGTTCTTGTCCAGATCGTCTTTATAGCCAATAAGTAAGGCTTCTGCCAAGCCGGCTTCTTTTTCACCGGGTATATATTGTTGCAATGTCTCAACAATTGCTTGCCGGCAACGATAGATGGCTTTGGTTAAAGCGGCTTCCTCTTTTTGGGGCAGCACTTGGTAGTCGTTGAGCGTTAAGTAGGCTTGGTGCGTGGTGCCTTGGCGCAGACTGTATTGCTGAAAGTCAAAACCTCCGGGATTGCCTGTATTTCGAATAAGCTGTAACCGTTTGGCTGTTATGATCTGGCTGCCATAGCTTAAGGAGAGGCTGTTACTATCTTTTTTAAAGTAAAGAATCACTTGCCCGGTCAGAGGCTCCAAATGATCTTTTGTGTACCTGCCTTTTACCGTTGCCAGTGCTTTATAGGAGTTGGGTTTTTCTACTAATGGTTCTTCCAGTCGTAGTAACAGGGCTTGCTCTGGTTTAGTTTGGTGACTAATCCATTGTGTGTTATTACGCACATCTTGTTTCCACGCTAGTAAACTGCCGGCTATAAACAACAAGGCTTGCAAAAGAAAACCGCTTACTTGCTTATAGGCAAACCGGTGCACAATAGGTAAACGATAAGCGATGAAAAGAAAAATGAGGATAGGGAGGGCGCATTCACCTAAAAGAGAAGGTGGGTGGGGCCAGTACCATTGACAGCCTATACCCAGCATAAACGGCATTAACAGGCGTAGCATAGGCATACGCCGTAGGTTTACATGTGGGGTAACAGACATGCTTGAAAATACACCCTTTTCTAAAAAATTAGAGGCGATGAATGCATTCATCGCCTCTGGTGTCTCTGCATAGGTTAGCGCAGAATTATATATAAGAAAACTAAAGCTTTTGTAGTTGTTTGATAAATAACCAAACTTGTGCCAAAAAGCTCCGCATTAATAATTTTTGGCAGGAATTAAACGGAAGTAGATATAAACACCTAAAGCTGCCAAGGCGGTCACTATAAATGGAACAGTGCTGTTCAAACCAGTCCATAACACACCAGCAACCACGCTTGCCAGCAATGTACAGATGCTTTGTCCTGATGTGTAAAAGCCAATAGCAGTAGCCGTGTTGGTATCATGTGCCAGGTTGGTGATCCATGCTTTGGCAATGCCTTCCGTAGCAGCTGCATAAATGCCATACAGGAAAAAGGCAATGAATAGTAAATAGGTAGTCGTGCTTAAAGCAAATAACAGGTATACGATTGCAAACACTAACAGGCCGCCACAGAATACACGCTTCAATCCAAACCGGTCGGCCAGTACGCCCAGTGGGTAGGAAGCAACTGCATAGACCAGGTTATAAAAGATATAGGCTAGAATAGTAGTGGTATCGCTGCCGGTGATCTCTTTGGTCTTCAGTAACAAAAACACATCGGAACTGTTGAACAATGTAAACACCAACAGTCCTAAAACCAGTTGTTTATAGTCGACCGGCGCAATGCTCCAATAGCGGAAGAACGAGAAAAAATTGCCTTTGCGTAGCGTTGAGGAAGGTTGTTTCTTTTCTTTAAGCAAAAAGATCAACCCCACGGCTACCATACCCGGAATAAAAGCATAATAAAACAGAGGGGCATATTGCCGGGGAAAGAAATAGAGAAAAGTGAGGGCCAGCACCGGGCCAATAACGGCACCCAATGTATCCATACCGCGGTGAAAAGCAAACACACGTGCCTTGGTTTGTGGGGTAGCGTTTTGTGAGAGCAATGCATCGCGTGCTGCGGTACGTAGGCCTTTGCCAAGCCGGTCCGTAGTACGGGCCAGGAAGATCCACCAAGGATAGGTTAATACTGCCATCATAGGCTTGGACAAAGCACTTAAAAAATAACCGGCTTTAATAAAGGGAAGGCGAATGCCTTTCTCATCGCTGCGCTTGCCAAAGTACCCTTTGCTGAGTCCGGCCGTAAATTCAGCAATGCCTTCCAGCACACCAATCAGTAAAACGGAAAAGCCAATTTCTTTAAGGTAGATGGGAACAACGGGATACAGCATCTCGCTGGCCACGTCGGCAAACAGGCTGACCAGTGAAAGGATCCAAACGGTGCGGTTGATGATCTTCACAATTACAAATCTAATTGTTCTAAAAAGGGATTGAAAGTAGGTGTACAAGTACGAGCGGTACAATGAAATTATCAAGCCAATCCCTTTTGTATTAAATACCTTTGCAGCGCTTATCAATAGATAAGCGAGCAGGCATGTGGTTTGAGCATGCCGGCATTACGATCTTTTCATTTTATCTGACTACGTATGTGTGCAACAAAGGCCGATGTAAAACCCAATATTGTTTTAAGTATCCTACAAAATAAATGTCCACGCTGCCGCAGGGGTAAGTTGTATAAATACGGCAACCCCTACAACCTGAGAAAATTTATGGTCATGAATGCGCACTGCCCGGTATGCGGACAAGTGCTGGATATGGAGCCTGGTTTTTACTATGGTACCAATATGGTGAGTTATACATTGGCTGTGTTGATCAGTCTTTTTTCCTTTTTTCTATGGTGGCTTACAATTGGCTTTTCACTTTCCGACTCACGCTTCTTTTGGTGGATTGGACTGAACGCTGTGATGCTGGTGTTATTGCAGCCACCGCTAATGCGCATCTCTCGTACTATTTGGATCTACTTCTTTGTGAAGTACAGTCCACAATGGAGCGAAGGTGATGTAATGCATGCGGAGCGCATTAATAAGGATCAGATGAATGCGTGGTAGGGCAGTTGGCAGAGGACTGTTGATAGAGGATAGAATTCAGTTGACAGAGAGACGTTGAAAAATGCTAATTGTTTTAATCCATTATATCCAGAGACTTGCAATAGTCGATATCCCCTATCTTCAAGATAGGGGATATCTATATGCGCTAATCCCTTATAGACAACATCAATCGCCATGGATCATATAGAAGTAGGTAAATACTGGAACGATAATGCCCTTGCGTGGACCACCATTGCCAGAGCGGGCTTTGATATTTACAGAGACCATCTGAATACGCCAGCCTTCTTTAATATGTTACCTGGTGTACAAGGCTTAAGCGGTATTGACATTGGGTGCGGCGAAGGCCATAATACCCGCCTATTGGCAAAGAAGGGAGCTGCCATCTGCGCTATTGATATTTCTGAAGTCTTTATCCAAAATGCCTTGGAAGAAGAGGCGCAACATCCATTAGGCATAGCCTACCAGATAGCCAGCGCTATTGAGCTGCCCTTTGAAAATAACCAGTTTGACTTTGCCACTTCCTTCATGTGCCTGATGGACATTCCGGAATTGGAGCAGGCACTAACCGAGGCCTACCGCGTGATCAAGCCCGGTGGCTTTTTCCAGTTTTCCATTACCCATCCTTGTTTTGATACACCGGTTCGGGTAAATAAGAGAGATGTAAATGGGAAAACTTATGCAATAGAGATAAGTGATTATTTTAAGCACATACATGGTGATATAGAAGAATGGATTTTTGGTGCTGCGCCGGCGCACTATAAGAGCGCCTTTCCTAAGTTTAAAGTACCTAAGTTTTCCCGCACCTTGTCGCAATGGGTAAATACCCTGGTGAAAACCGGGTTTATCATTGAGGAGTTCAATGAACCCTGCCCCAGTAATGAAGTAGTAGCGCAGCAGCCTCGCCTACAAGACAGTCAGCAAGTGCCGTATTTTTTACAGGTGCGCTGTAGAAAAGCTTTGTAAGCCCAATAAGCTATATAACAAAACCAACACTTCATACAACGAAGACCCGGCTTCATACATGTGAATATTCCATAAAGTGAAGTAGTCGATTAGTTTGGTAGTATGAATGAATTCCTGGAACTATTTGGTGGCCCAATAGCCGTTTTAAGTTCGATCATAGCTACTATACTATTAGCGCGTCGTTGGAAAAACCAACGGCACGGCCATACACGTAAACATGTCGTTGCACTACTTTACTGGGGACCTGTGTTCCTGATTTGTTGTATGGTGCTACATTGTTTCCGAAACGGGTATAATACTATCACTAATTCAATAAGCATAGGTCGCTCTGTTTTCAACTTCTATCACTATTCCTTACAACTGTTTGGAGTCGTGCTGGCTTACCAGGCCTATGTGCTGTTGGGTAAATGCCGCGACTATGCAAAGCAGCGTGTCCGCCAAGGCAAATCGGTATATGCAATGATAGCGTTGATTGTTTTTACAACACTTCCTACGTTTTACTTTACACCTATTGGTATTGTGCCCACTGTTGTGTTAACCATTTCATCCATCGTCTCCTGGTTTGTACATAAATCGGTACCAGCAATGAGCGTCGATAGCAAGCAAGCTAATGAGCTTATGCCAGTGCTAGAAGAGGAAGCAGCTACGCTGTAACAACATGCACCAACTATCCCTGCTTATTTCAGAATAGAATGAGTGTTTAGCTAGTGATATAAAAAACTTGGATAAAACTGTAACCTGCTCTTTTTATTGATTGTCTAAATGGTAAACCAACAAATGAGAAACACTTTAGTAGCGCTTTTATTGCTACCCACGCTAACCAAAGCCCAGACCATTGCGCAGAATGCCGATGCTTTATTAACGGCGTATTCCGATCAGCATAAGTTTAGCGGCACTGTGCTTATTGCCAAAGAAGGGAAAGTCGTATTTGAAAAGGCCTATGGCTATGCGGATCAGAAAGCGGGGCGCTTAAATACTACTACAACAGAATTTAGAGTGGGGTCACTCACCAAGATGTTTACTTCCACGCTGATCTTGAAACTGGCACAAACTTCAAAACTCTCCTTAACAGATCCGGTATCAAAATATGTAAAGGGTATAACCGGTGGTGATAGTATAAAGCTGATCCATTTACTGACACATACTTCGGGTATCAACGGAAATATAGAAACTGAAGTGTCTACCCTCGAGCAATTTGTTGCCAACTTCAAAACACAATCACTGAAATTTACCCCAGGCTCTCAGTTTGAGTATAACAACTTCAACTATATTCTGCTTAGCTACATTGCACAAAAAGTGACTGGTGTTCCTTATGCAAAACTGCTACAAACCGAAGTGATAAATAAAGCCGGCATGATTCATTCCGGTCTGGATAAAGCGGATAGAGCCTCAAAGGTGAAAGCCTTGGGATATACCACTAACCCGGAAACAGCATTGTGGCAAGAGGTGGACGATAAAAACGTAGCGCTGGCTGCAGGTGCCGGTGCATTGTATAGCACGGCAGGGGATTTATATAAGTGGTCTCAAGCGCTATCACTACATAAGCTGCTGCCTGATTCTATGTGGACCAAAGCTATGCAGCCTTTTGTTAATGGTTATGGCATGGGCTGGATGAATAGTAACGCGTATGGGCATACGCAAATTGGGCACACCGGTTCTATTCCTGGTTTTATTGCCAACTTCATGAAGTTTCCTAAGGAAGATATTACTGTTATCTTATTATCTAATTACCAGGATGTAGATGGCAACCAGCTGTCAAAAGACCTGGCGGCAGTAGCTTTTGGTGAGCCTTTTAAGCTGCCGGTTAAAAAACAAGCGGTGGCCCTTTCTGCCGATGTGTTGAACAAGTTAGTAGGTGAGTATCGCTTGCCAAATGGCTTTAGCATTACGGTATCGGTAGACGGTAATAAGTTGTATGCATTGGCAGCTGGCGATCCGACGCGTATAGAGCTAACGCCTGAAAGTGAAACCAGGTTCTTCTTGAAAGGGCCTGAAACAGAAGTGCAGTTCCTAGAGGAGAATGGTGCGAAGTATATGTTTGTGAATATGCAGGGTGGGATGAAGTTTGAGAAGGCGAAGTAACGTTTATTACTATTTCTAACATCAGTTGGTATCAGTGAAAGATGGCGTTGGTCTTCTTTTACGGATACCAACTGTTTTTTTTAAAGGGTGATCCCAAAAAGAAGGATCAGATTATACCCACTTCAAATAGAAGGTTTTAAGTCTGGAATTTGTGATTTGGAATTTGGTATTTCCTCCCCCTATTCGGATTTCGATATTTTAATTTCGGATTTTTTTATATTATATTTAAGCTAATAGGTTTACTCTTTATTCAGTAACGTAAGAATAATTTAATCATGAAAAACATGATTGTAAAAGGGGCGTCATTAGTATGTTTCATAAGTTTACTAATCGCCTGTAATGAAAAGAAAGAAGAACCGCAAAAAGAAGCACCGCAAGCGGTAACGGTTGATAAAGAACAAATCAAAAAAGAAATTCAGGCTAAGGAAGATTCCTTTGCGGCGGTTTATAATAGCGGAGAACTAAGAAACATCGGCTATTATGCAGATGATGCGGTAAGCTTTTTTCAAAACAGAGCACCATTAGTGGGGAAGCAAACCATAATAGAGTTTTTAAAAAATGATATACCCTCAACTGCTGATCGAATTTCATTTACAACAAAGGAGGTTTTTGTTTCCAATGATGGAAACCAGGTGGTAGAAATTGGTTCTTTTAAAGTGGTGGATTCTACCCAAGCGCCAATCAATACAGGAAACTATATGAGTTTATTTGAAAAGAGAAATGGTAAATATGTTGTTGTAAGAGATATGAGTGCTTCTGATATGCCATTTAAATAAAAGTATAGAACATCTACTTTAAAAAGGCCGCCCGAAAATAGTTTCGGACGGCCTTTTTATTTTATAAAACTATTTTGGTGTTATACCCATTTCAAATAGAAGGTTTTAAGCCTGGTATTTGGAATCTGGATTTTGGTATTTCCTCTCACTATTCGGATTTCGGTATTTTAATTTCGGATTTTCCCATACCGGTCTGCTTATTTGAAAACGGTATTATCATTTCTTTTTAATGCCATTCAGTACATAACTAACCTCTTCTGCCGCCACCCATGGAACGACCGCCTCCTCCTGAAGAACGACCACCACCCATGGAACGACCACCACCCGTGGAACTAGATCTGGGTGACGGAGAAGAATAGCTTGGTGATTGTCGGGTTGATGTAGGCTGTCGGGTTGATGTAGACGGCGACTGCCGTGTTGATGCAGATGGCCTGTTTGATGCAGAACCTCGATCTGATGCAGAAGCTCGATTACCTGCCCTGTCTGATGGACCATTAGCTGCATGGTCCGAAGTTGAAACCCTATTATTCCCAGCCCTATTATCTCCAGCCCTATTATTCCCAGCTCTATTATCCCCAACCCTATTATTTCCACCCCGGTTTCCTGATCCATTGCCATAACTGTTTCTGGAATTATTATTGGCTACTGTTGTAGATCTGTTTCTGTTACTATTGTAGTTATTGAAATTGTTATTGTTATTAATAACTACCGTATTGCCGCCGCCATAATGGCCACCATAGTATCCATGATGGTGGTAATAGTGGTTACTCCTATATATGCCAACGGCCATCACTGTTGCAAATCCAAACCAGGGGGGATAATACCCATAATGATAAGGAGGAACATAAGGTACATAGGCGGGTGAATACACATACTGTACGATGGGTGCCGATTGAACGACTACTGTAGTTTGTGCCGGTACATTTACAGTAACAGGATTATCGCCCGTATACCCTGGATTAGCCGTTACTGATGAGTTTCCTTTTGGCTCAATAACATAATCTTTACCATACAGGTCCTCGTCACCAACTATCTGCAAGCTAACCTTCTTGTCTTTATCTTTATCTAATAAGATGACCGCCACATCTTGTGTTTCGCTCTTGCTGACATCAACCTGTAGTATAAATGAATACGAGTCACCGTTTTTCTTCGTCACCACTTTGATAAAATCTATTTTTTTATCCAGGTTTAAATCCAGGTTATTGATTTTTGATTTTTCATCATTCAACGATTTTTCAAAGGCTTCAATCGTTTTTGACTTTTGGAAAAGATCCAATACGGCATAAAGATCAAGGTTGTCTCCAGCCATGCCTAACATGGCAGATGTATCTTCTTTTTCTTGAGCAAAAGCCGGCAGGCTTAACATACTCAGTGCGGCTGCTAAATAGGGCAAAAGAAATTTTTTCATGATAAAGCATTTATATTATCAATCTTTTGCAGAGTACCATCTTCTACACACAAAAGGAGTGGGATGATAGCATAGCGGCACAGTTACTTCAAAGTTAGAAATCTCTTATAACAAACATTTCCTTCGCCATTTTTTTGTGCAACATTGTTAAGCAGATTGGAGACATTTAAACCAATGGTTCGTTGCCAGGCGCAAGGCTATGAAAGGAGAAACGGCAGAGTCTGAAGACCGGTAGAAGTATAAAAGATGACACCGGATATGGTATAATACCCAATTAAACCATTCAGTACGCATATTTGATGACTGAGGACAGTTGATAGATGATAGGAACACTGTCATCTATCAACTGCCAACTGTCAACTATTCCTTGACAGTTCTTTTATGTCGCTGACCTCCAAAATTTGTTTACGGTAACCATTCGTTACTGTTTTTATCATGGCTCTTCCTACTTGCTCCATTGTTAGCGAACTGGCTGAAAAAAGCTTGGGGTATAGAAAGATAATAGGCTTAAAAACGGCTTTTACATTTTTCTGTTCTTTAAAGGGTTTCATAAAGCCTGGACGAAAATTGTATTGTCCTTTGAAGGGAAGTTTCAGTAATGCATTTTCTGTTTTGCCTTTCACTCTTGCCCACATGGATTTTCCCTGTTCAGTGCTGTCGGTGTGACGGCCTGTAACAAAATTGAATACCATATTTGGATTTAGGCCTAACAAGACCTTTGCAAAATGCAAGGTAGTGTCGTAAGTAATTTTTGTATACGCATCTTCCTTCACTCCAATAGAACTGATGCCGGCACAATAAAAGCAGGCATCATATATTTTTAATTGTTCTGCGAACGCCTCAATATTAAAAAAGTCAGGTACCAGCAACTCTTTTAGTTTTGGATGTTGCAGGTCGTAATGCCGGCGGCTAACAATCAATACGTCTGACACCTTTTCATTTTGCAAACATTCCAATAATACCCCTTCACCCACCATTCCTGTAGCCCCTGTTATGATTACTTTTATTGTGTCCATTTTCCTGATTGCGATTTGAGTGGGTTATGCTTTTGCTCGCCGCTGTTATGTGCTTGCCTTCCTGACTGCAATGTTAATCTGTCCAAAGTTCTTGATGTATCTTGATTGTATTCGAAGTCGCTTTCCTTCCAACGTTTTAATATAGAGCGTTTTGAACTCGTTGTACCTGCTGTCAATAGGAAAAAATCGAAAACGGTAAGGTGTTGTTTCTCGTTTTACTGTTAAGCCGCTGCTGTTGGGCAACGAAAATGTCCTGCGTCTAAGCCCAAACCAATCAACTACTGTAATTTGGCCTCTCTCGATGAGAAATGTCATGACAGACCACGATAGGGCAAAAAGAGGCAAAACAATAAAAACTAGCATGTATCCTAGTCCAAGTAGAATGTGTTTTGTTGAGCCATTCGATACTTTTTCAAAAAAAGTTGTCTTCCAAAAGGAATAGAAAAGGTCAATGCTAACAGTCCAAAGAGGAAAAGATTGCAAAAGAAAAGGGTAAAGTCAGTTTTAGAATTTGTCTGCATGAAGATTGTCAGGATTGTACATAACTGAGAGAGGCTTTCTGAAGTACAGGCAGTCTGTGTTCCTATAGCCCCTAGTTTAACTTAAAGATAAACAGAATTACGCCGTTGATTTCACTTGCTTTTGTCATAGAAATCAACGGCGTAATAATGCCCTATTGGCAGTTCGTTGTACTTGTTTTAGATGTTGTCTGAATACTTTACAGTAAGCTTTGGAAACATTTGTTTTAAGTCGTCACCCTCTTCTTCCCATTCGTTGCCAGTCGTCTCTAACTTCTCCCTATATGGATAAGGCATTGCTTGTCCAGTTAGCTCTTCAAAAACGGCCGCCGGTACATAACTCAAACCTTCCCATTCAACATTTTCAATCTTGGCGGTGTCAACGTCAACGAGTGTTTCTGGGTCGTTTACTGTCCTGTAATAGAACTCACTACCCTGTCCAATTACCCACTCCCTAAAATCATTAAAACTATCATCACCGCAACCGCCGTGAATAATATAAATAGCGCCCCAAAGTTCCCAAGTATTTGCTTGCCCTCTAAAGTACCTAAATCTGTTACCAAATAAGATGATGTTGTCAAGTGTCAACTTGCGAAGTTCATTTGCTAATTCTTCTTGCTGCTGCTCGTAGTCACCAATAGCACTGTCCTTCGCAGTCTGGATAATTCTCCAAAACTGACCTTCGTCCATAAGTGCGTCTGATGCAGTAAAGCTTGTGTTTGGCGGCTCAGAATTTGTATTCTTTTTCGTCCCGCCAAAAAGTTTGTCAAATAGTCCCATAAGTATAGATGAAGTTTTTTGGTTGCTGCTGTCGATTAATAATCGACAGCCAAATATCAAAATTAAGCAACTGCTTGCTCAACGTCTTATTAGCAATCAATAATGCAAGTTGGAGTAAGAATAAAAGTAAATACTAAAAGCGCCGATAACCAATCAGAAATAAGCAAGGGGTGTAGAAATGAAAAATGAAACGAGAAACTTGAAACAGCCTTCTCGTTTCATGTTTGCTTTTATGCTTGTGTAGGAGCTTCTTTGTTCTCTTCATTCAATACTTTCCACAACAGGTCTTTCAATTCCTGTAGGTGGTAGTTGGTAACAGAAGAAATAAAGATGTGCGGAACATTAGTAGGTAGTTCGTTAGCAATGGCGTGGCGCAGTTCTTCATCCAGCATATCGCTCTTGCTAATGGCAATGATGAATTGCTTGTGCAGCAGCTCGGGGTTATATTCCTCCAGCTCGTTGACCAGGATATCAAACTCCTTGCGATGATCTTTACTGTCGGCAGGAATGAGGAACAGCAAAATAGAGTTGCGTTCAATATGCCGCAGGAAGCGGTGTCCTAACCCTTTGCCTTCTGCCGCGCCCTCAATGATTCCGGGCAGATCAGCAATACAGAAGCTTTTAGAATCACGGTATTCAACAATGCCTAAGTTAGGCGTAATAGTAGTAAAGGCATAGTCAGCAATCTTAGGCTTGGCAGCGGTGATCACGGAAAGCAGGGTGGACTTACCAGCATTGGGAAAGCCTACCAGTCCCACATCGGCCAATACCTTCAGCTCTACTACCTTCCAGCCTTCTTCACCTGGTAAGCCCGGTTGGCTATATTCTGGAGCCTGGTTGGTGGGTGTTTTAAAATTGGTATTTCCTAAGCCGCCTTTTCCACCAGGCAGCCAAACCTTTTCCTCACCATCGTTAAGAATCTCCATTTCTATTTCGCCCGTCTCTTCATCTCTCACAATAGTACCCAGCGGCACTTCCAGGATAATATCCTTGCCATCGCGGCCGGTGCGGTTGTTGTCACTCCCTTTCTCTCCATCTTCTGCTAACACATTCTTGTGATAACGCAGGTGCAGCAAGGTCCACAGGTTGCGGTTGCCCCGCAGGATAATATGACCACCACGGCCACCATCACCCCCATCCGGGCCACCATATGCGGTAAGTTTATCTCTTCTAAAATGCTTGATACCAGCGCCACCATGTCCACTGCGACAATAGATCCGTATCTGGTCTACAAAGTTGCTTTTTTCCAATCTGCTCTAATTTATAAGCTGCAAAAGTAGTGAAAAAGCCACCGCTCGCCCTTTTCCCTAAAGGAGAAGCGCTTCGCGCTGGTTGGTTTCACGCAGAGGCGCCGGGGGCGCGGAGAAGGGTAGAACCAGGATTATTAGGATTGAGGAGGATTGGGAGGAGAAGGGTTGACAGGTTGATAAGGTGACAGGCAAAGGAATGATGAAGAAAGAAATATTCAATGCTCAATACCCAACGATCAAAGTTCAATGGAGAGAAAAAGAATTGATAAAAAGAAAAGCACTCCTACAATTGGAGTGCTTTTCTTTTTATAGACATTCCTTATTCTTCCAAATCCTGTTCATCCATTCTAAATCCCACTAATCCGCGGTCCTCCTTTCCTCTGTGCGAAACCTCTTCTCTGCGCCTCTGCGTGAAGCTCATCGCGTGCAGCGTGTAGCTTACAGCTTGCAGCTTCCCTCACTCACCACTCACCGTCCTACTGTATCATCACCTTCTGTTCATAAACCTTTTCGTTCTCTTTGTTTAGTACACGTACCAGGTATACGCCGTGGGCTTTAAGAGAAGAAATGGAAATAGATTGGTTTACATATTCGTCTGCGGTTAGCAGGCGCTTTTGCATTACTTGACGGCCCATTACGTCGGTTAGCTGTAGTGTATACTCGCCAGCTGGAATGCGATTAAACTGAAGGTTGAACTGGTTGCTGGTAATGGGGTTGGGATATACCTGTATTTGATTGGCATATTTAGACTCTACACGGGCAATGCTTTCTATAGTGGTTCTGTTGCCGGAAGTGCTTAAATAATTACTGTTGGCCAAATCTGAACTGCGAAATACAATGGGTGTTTGGTAGACAGAGGCTTCCCAGCTTTTGGGATTTACTACATAGTAACCACTGCCATCAATAGCACTGCTCACCAGTAGATTGCCATCGCCATCTACAACGGCACCATTTGTAGTGAATTGGGCAGGCAAGCCTTTAATATTGCCCATAAGCTTGGCTACCTTGGTGTTGATATCTACTTTAAAAACATAATTGCGGGCTGAAAGGATATAGAGACTACCCTTATCATCGGCAATCATATCACCACCAAAAGAGCTGCAGCGGTTATGAACGGAAATGCCGTTATTGGAAGCATCGTCTACTAACTTGCCTAATTGTTGGATCTGGGACTTCTTGCCGTTGGTAGAAAAGCGGATAAATGTTTCACCATTGTTGCTTATCGCATAGCCATATCCGTCAGGCGCTATCACCATGCGGGTAATACACTTGCCTTCATCGTTGTGCATATTGCCAGCTTGTGTAAACGCTTGGTCAGTTACATAATACACCTTCATGGTTCTAAGGTCTATATAGCGGAGCTGATCAATAAACATGGGTGTGAAGTACAAACGATTGTGCTTGCGGTCATAGGCAGCTGCTGCCACGCCTGTACTAAATGGTGCGTTCAGCATATTGCCAAAGCGAGCGTCTGCTTTAGGTGCTACTACTTTATGTGTTGTGGCATCGTACACTACTGCTTTTTCATCAGTGCCATTAAAGAGCAGGTCGCTATACTGGCCGGTTTTCAGGTCCAGGCGACGCAAAGCGTTCCAACCAGAGCCCTTGTCGTTTAAATCAGTAACTACATAGGCAAAGCGATCGTTTTGCGCATATAAACTAATGGTAGTAAATAAAAGGAGGCTTGAAAGAATACTAAAAGGTAGCGTTCTTCTCATGGTTAAGGTTTTAAAGTAGTAAATAGAGGAGTATTAAGATACAATAAGAAGTGCTGTATTACTAGGGCTTTCGTAGGAATCGTTGCATTATTTTTTGAAAGGACTATAGTCGGCCACAAACAAAGGTTTTTGTTCTACTTCTTCACGCAATGGTTCACAAGGTTTTAAGGTATTGTAGAGGTGCTGGGGTAGTTCCTGGTAAAGTTGTGTGCCTTGCGTTTTCCATTGAATCATATCATCACTTACCTGCTTAATGATCTTACCAGGATTACCAACTATTAAAGAGCGGGGTGGTACTTTCTCGCCTTGTTTGATGAAACAAAGAGCGCCTACAATGCATTCATCACCTAGGTCTACATCATCCATGATCACTGCATTCATACCTACCAGGCAGTTGCGGCCAATGGTAGCTCCGTGAATAATAGCGCCATGGCCAATATGTGCGGCTTCTTTCAATAAAACAGTCACACCGGGAAACATATGTATGGTGCAATTCTCCTGCACATTACAGCCGTCTTCAATCACAATCTTGCCCCAGTCGCCACGAATGGCTGCACCAGGTCCAACATACACATCCTTCCCAATAATCACATGACCGGTAACAGCAGCTTGTGGGTGTACAAAAGCAGATGGGTGTACAACAGGCTTGATGCCATTGAACTCGTAGATCATAAAATAAGTTTGGAGGGTTAAAGATAGTCTGAACCGGGATTTGGGGAGATTTAGGGATTAGGGAGAAATGGCTGATGGCTGATTTGGGTTGACAGGTTAACAAGTTGAAAAGTTGATAAGGAATTGGAGTGTTTAGAATCAGGAGTTGGTGTGAACTGAGTTATATAAATACTGTCAAAGCTTTAGGCTCATATTGCATAGGCGTCACGTCACAATAAAGCCTCATAGGGAGGAATATTCGATTGTGGTGAATGATACATAAGAGTAGTATACAATGTTTATATTATTTTCAATAATTATTGAAAGTTTAATAATATTGATTAGTTTTACGTCAGAAAGTTATTCGTTATGAATATACTGGCCTATATCATCTACCTCAGCATTACTTACCTGATTACGGTGCATGTGGGTTTACGTTTTTACAGGAATGGCCGTATTTATATTCTTACCATCTTTCAGGGTGATCAGGGACTTGCCGATTTTGTGAACAAGCTATTACTGGTAGGTTATTACTTGTTGAACTTAGGATATGCTGCTGTAATGATCCGCTTTTGGGATACCATTACTTCTTGGGCAGAACTGGTCAGCAGTATTGGTACAATGACGGGCCGAATCATGTTAACACTTGCGGTTATACATTTTGCCAACATGGGTATTATTTACCTGATTCGTGAAAGAGCAACTCATTTTACTCACCATAAAATTTAAGATCATGAATATGTCTTTCAATTTTACCGCGTACCTGGTATACCTACCTATTGTTATATTTCTTACCTGGTATGTAGCCCATACTCTGTTCAAAAACGCCCGCGTATTTATGCTGGATATTTTTAATGGTCGTGAAGAGATTGCCCTATCTACCAACAAATTGTTTGAAACCGGTTTTTACTTGCTCAACCTAGGCTTTGCCTTATTGATCATGGAGATTGCTACTGAAATAGCTGATAGTCGCACCATGCTGGAAATATTGAGTACCAAGATTGGTGGCTACAGCATTTACCTGGGCATTATGTTGTTTCTCAACTTATACTTATTCTTCCGCGGTAAGCGTGTATCTAAAGAACGAGCCAAAGCTGCACTGCTGCAAGGGCGATAAGTTGAATAGAAAAGGATGTTTACTGTTGCGATACAGATGGTTATACGGGCAAGCCTATTCAGGCTTGCCTTTTTTATGGGTGGCTACCCAGTAAATTAGTAGGCCTGCTATGATGACCAGTATCAGTTTGCCTTGCCAACCAAACTGTGTGACCTGGTAAACGGAATAGGCCTCAATAAACAATGCAGGTACTTTCCCTAGAGAGCTGGCAATAGCAAACGTCATTAGGCTTACGTTGCCGATAGCACCTGCAAACGTAACTAAGCCGGAAGGAACAAAAGGCAGTAAACGCAACCCTAGGATGAGTACAAAGGCCTCTTTGCCATTAGCCTCTATTAAACGTTCAATACGTGGGTATTTGTGCAAGGGCGTGGTCATGGCTTTTTTAAATCCTTTACGGTATAGAATAAATGCCACTACAGCTCCAATAGCTTCCCCTAAAAATGACATAAACAATCCTTCCCAAAAACCAAAGAATAAGATATTGGCAGCAGTAATAAAAACGCTGGGAAGAATACCTGCTACAGCAATGACCACGCTTAAGAAAAGACTAATAACGATAGCCCATTGCGGATGCGCCTGAAATATTTCAACTAACTGTTCTCCCAAAATACAAGATTAAATCAGTGGCTTACCTGTTCTAAAACAAGTGCCTTTGAAAAGCGCTACTTGCTCATTGCGTTGGTTAGTGACCGTTATAAGGTATAGTCCTGTACTACGGCCATTGTGTAGCTCTTTGGCTTCTGCTGTAAGTACATCGCCGGGAAAGGTGGGTTTTGTAAAGTTAATGGAGGTATCCAGCGCCATTGATAAGTTATTGCGATTGTTGCAGGCAAAGGCAAAGGCGCTATCAGCCAGTGAGAAGCAAATGCCACCGTGAATAACACCAAAGCCATTAAGCATTTCCTCGCGCAGGATAAGATTTATCTTGCTATAACCTTCTTTAATATCAAGTATCTGAATGCCTAGCCATTGACTAAAAGCATCGTGTTGCATCATATGGGCTACTACTTCACTTGGACTAGGCTGTGCTATTGGTTGATAAGTTGGCAAGTTAACAAGTTGACTAGGTGATGTAATTATTTAGTAGTTGATTTGTTTTGGAGAAAAGTAATATAGCCATTTAAAAGCTTTTCAATCTCCTGAACCTTAACGCGTAGGAAATCCAGTTCTGTATGTGAAATTAGTTGACAGTCAAAAGCATCAATCAAATGATTCAATGTTTCACTCAATGAGCCTCTGGCAATAATACAAAATCGTAATCGGTCTGGATTTGTTTGTCGCCCATGTCCTTCTGCTATTTGCGAGTTGATAGAGCGGGAACTAGGTATTAGTTGATCTGAGAGTCGAAATTTCTCTTCAGTTGGAAATCGTTTGACTAGCGTATGTATTTCATTTTTAAAACTCCGGGCTCTTTTCCACACTTCTAACTCTTCAAAGCTTTGATATGCCATATACTTTCCTTATTAACTTATCAACTTTTTAACTTGTCAACCCAATCTATTTCCCCCTAAACACCGGTTTCCTTTTTTCCAGGAAAGCCTGAACCCCCTCATTGAAATCCGCCGTTCTGCCTGCTTTTTCCTGAAATATTTCCTCATCATGCAACTGGTCTTCATAACTATTAATGAAGGAGTTATTCAGTACCTGTTTGGTAAACGCCAAACCTAGTGTGGGCATTTGGGCTAGTGTAGATGCGAGCTTCTGGGCTTCAGCAGCAAAGGAGGCGTCAGGAAAAACTTTATAAATCATACCCATGCGCTCGGCTTCAGTAGCAGGTACTTTATCACCCAACATCATTAGAGCCGATGCCTTTTGCCAGCCAATCAGTCGGGGCAGGAAAAAAGTGCCACCACTATCCGGGATCAATCCAATTCTGGAGAATGCTTGAATAAAAGAGGCTGACTCAGCGGCTACTACTATATCACAGCATAGCGCAATGTTGGCGCCAGCGCCAGCAGCTACGCCATTGATAGCCGCCACAACTGGTTTTTCCAGTTTGCGTATCTGGCGAATAATGGGATTATAGTGTTCGCTTAGAATAGTGGTAATTTCTGGCCCATTGGGATCTGCCACTTCTTCCAGATCCTGGCCAGACGAAAAGGCTTTGCCTGCTCCAGTTATGAACACACAACGGATGTTGCTATTGCTTTTGCATTCTTTCAGTTGATCTTGCATCAGCAGCGCCATCTCCCGATTAAAGGCATTGTATTTATCCGGGCGGTTGAGGGTAATGCAGGCAACACTCTCTTTTATTTCAAATACTACAGAGGTCATGGTAAGTGATTT
The DNA here is from genome assembly GCF_001644645.1 of Flavisolibacter tropicus. Taxonomy (NCBI): domain Bacteria; kingdom Pseudomonadati; phylum Bacteroidota; class Chitinophagia; order Chitinophagales; family Chitinophagaceae; genus Flavisolibacter; species Flavisolibacter tropicus. Next base: position 4,170,041 of record NZ_CP011390.1, read on the forward strand.
CCTGCCAAATCTAAAGGGGAAAATTGTAAATCCGGAAAGGGAATTAGTGGCACTTGAAATAATCAAACGCTTCTTTGCAATCTAAGCAGCGATACATAGACTTACAGGCGGTAGAGCCAAACTCACTGATGAGTTCCGTATGATACGAATTACAACGCGGGCATTGAACAGCTTCTTCACGAAACATATCCGTAGTACAAAACTGCTGTTTAGGATTAGGAGGCGCAATGCCGTAAGCTTTTAGTTTTCGTTTGCCTTCTTCCGTCATCCAATCTGTCGTCCAGGCGGGCGAGAGAGATTGCTTGATGGTTATGTTGCGATACCCTTTTTCAATCAGTTTGAGGCGAATGTCCATACTAATTACATCCATAGCAGGACAACCAGAATAGGTAGGGGTAATGGTGATGGAAACTGCTGCTTTCGGCCCTTCTCCTCCTAAAGGGGGAACTTCAGTATCAGAAACCTTTACGTCTCTGACGATTCCTAGATCAAGAACAGATAATACGGGTACTTCCGGATCTTTAACTTCTTCTAATAGTAGCCAGATCTGTTCTTCAATTGAGGTATTGATATGGTCATTAGTTGTATTCATATATTCCCCTTTAGGGGTTAGATGTGTCTACCAAACAGCGTTTGGATAGGTGCGCTGCAAGTATTGCATTTCGGTTAACAGGTAACCTAAATGCTCTGTATGTTTGCCTTCCTTACCACCACTTTGTGCCCAAGTGCTTTTGGGGATCGATAGCGTAGCTTCTTCAAAAACAGTGGTTACACGGTTTAGCCAGCTTTCTTTTAATGAAGCAACATCTACACCATAACCTTCCTGTGCGGCTTGTGTTTCAAAAGCAACAGGCGCAAACATTTCACCTGTAAACATCCAGAGTTCCTCCAGTGCTGCCGTAATGCGACGATTACTTTCTTCTGTGCCATCACCCAGGCGAATCACCCATTCACTGCTCCAGCGCAGATGATAGGCTACCTCCTTCAACGATTTTTCTGCAATAGCAGCCAGTTGTTCATCTGTACTGTTTTGCAATTGCGTATACTGCAGGTATTGAAAAGCAGAAAAGAAGAATTGGCGAAGTGTTGTCTGTGCCCAATCACCTTTAGGCAATTCGGTAATCAACAGGTTTAGGAACTGGCGCTCTTCGCGTAGCATACCCAGATCATCTTCTTGTAACTCCCTGTTGAATGCTTTCCAAGGACGCGGCAGCAGCGCATTTACAGCGTGTTGTTCTTCTACGCTAAATCCATTGTATAATGTAGCAGCATACTGATATAAATAACGAGCCTGGCCAATCAGGTCTAGTGAAATATTGGTAATAGCAATATCCTGCTCTAATACAGGTCCATGTCCACACCACTCAGCGTTGCGCTGACCGAGTATTAAGGCGTTATCGGCAAGTTGAAGTACGTAGGCAAAAAGTTGACGAGTTGACAAGTTGATGAGTTGATAGGTTAAAAAATCCTGCTAATCCTTTTCTTAAAATCCGATAAATCTGCGGTCACATGTGCGTTAATTCATCCGGCAGATCATAAAACGTTGGATGGCGATAGATCTTATCACTGGCAGGTTCATAAAAACTCTCTGCCTCATCAGGATTAGAAGCATGCACATACTTGCTTTCTACTACCCAAATGCTTATGCCTTCCTGTCTACGTGTATACACATCACGTGCGTTTTCAATAGCCATTTCGGCATCAACGGCGTGCAAGCTGCCTACATGTTTGTGATCTAGGCCTTGCTTGCTGCGGATGAATACTTCCCATAGAGGCCACTCAACAGCCCCCTCCGTCTCCCCCGAAAGGGGAGGGACCTGCGCACTGGCCTTGCTTATTTGACCAGTGTTCTTTTGTTGTGAGTTATCTCCACCTTTGATAGCGTCGTAGTCGCCGTAGTATTGTTTACGAAAGAAGTTCATGATTTATTAGTTGCAGATATCCTACTTCGCTGAGATGTAGGATGTCTAATTGTTGAAAATTTTTAGATAAAAGTGATTATATGTAGCCAAGGCAATAATTAATAATTAGTCATCAATAATTACTATGCAGCCACTTGTTTCTTACGAGCCGCTCTTTTCTCTGCATGTGCTACTGCCGCTTCGCGAACCCATGCGCCTTCACTCCAGGCTTTATTGCGGGCTTCCAGGCGTTGCTTGTTGCAAGGACCATTACCACTTACCACGTTCCAAAACTCTTCCCAATTGATCGTTCCAAAATCATAATGCTTGTGCTCTTCATTCCATTTCAGATCCGGATCAGGTAGGGTCATACCTAACAGTTTTACTTGTTCGGCTATCATATCTACAAAGCGCTGGCGCAATTCATCATTGCTAAAACGCTTGATCTTCCATTTCATGCTTTGCTCACTGTGCTGACTCTCGCTATCGTGCGGACCAAACATCATCAGGCTGGGCCACCACCAACGGTCAATGGCGTCCTGCACCATCGCACGTTGTTCTTCATTACCCCTGCTTAATACCAATAAGGTTTCAAAACCCTGGCGCTGGTGAAAGCTTTCTTCCTTACACACACGGATCATAGCACGGCTGTATGGACCATACGACGTACGGCAAAGCGGCACCTGATTCATAATAGCAGCTCCATCAACTAACCAACCAATAGCGCCCATATCGGCCCATGTTAACGTAGGGTAATTGAAGATAGAGGAGTACTTAGCTTTTCCGCTAAGGAGTTGTTCTGTCATTTCATCGCGGCTGATGCCTAAAGTTTCTGCCGCAGAGTAGAGATACAAACCATGACCGGCTTCATCTTGTACTTTGGCAATAAGGATTAGCTTACGCTTTAATGAAGGGGCGCGGCTGATCCAGTTACCTTCAGGTAACATACCCACAATCTCGCTGTGCGCATGCTGGCTGATCTGGCGGATCAGGTTCTGGCGATACTTCTCCGGCATCCAGTCCTTCGGCTCAATGCGGATCTCGTTATCAATTTTATCTTGAAATATCTTTTCTAATTCTTGTACCGACATATAGCAATACGTTATTTACAAATTTACTGAGAACCAGACTAGAGAACTAGGATTCACAAGATTTAAAGGATTATTGGGAAAATAGATATGAAACCCTTTCCTCCTAATCTTTTCCAATCCTAAAAATCCTAGTTCTATTATTATTTCGCATCAAAATCCACTACCACCTTCTCCGTTTTGGGGTGCGACTGGCAGGTGAGGATGTAACCAGCATCAATTTCGTCTTGTTCCAATCCCCAGTTTACTTCCATTTCTACCTGGCCCTCTACCAGCTTGGCTTTGCAGGTACAGCATACACCACCTTTACAGGCATAGGGGAGATCGGCGCCTTGTTTTAGCGCAGCATCCAAAATGCTCTGACCACCATAGGGCAAGTCAAAGTCAAAAAGAATACCGTCAAGCTTCACGCTCACCTTGGCTTGTGGGCCTTCATTGCTAACTGGCTTGGCTTCAGTATTTACAGTAGATTTCTTTTGTCCGGGAACGGTAAACAGTTCAAAATGAATATGTTCTTTGGCTACTCCATTGGCTTGCAAAAGGTCGCGAACGCAGAAGATCATTTCTTCTGGCCCGCAAAGGAAGAAATCGTGCGACTTCTTGACATCAATCAGTTTATCTAAAAATAGCTGGCATTTAGTAGCGTCCAAACGGCCGGTATTGATCTCGGCATCCGTGCGTTCACGGCTTAATACATGGTAAATGCGAAACCGGTTTATGTATTTATCTTTTATTGCTTCCAGCTCTTCTTTAAAGATGATGCTGTTCTTGGTACGGTTGCCAAACACCAGTGTAAAGGTGCTGTTAGGCTCTGTTTGAAGCGTTGTTTTGATAATGGATAAAATAGGCGTGATCCCGCTACCTGCAGCAAACGCCACATAGTTCTTGTGTTGTTCAGCGTTCAGTTCTGTATAGAATTTTCCAACAGGTGGCATTACTTCCAACAAGTCGCCTTTTTTAAGGCTTTCATTGGCATAGGTAGAAAAGAGTCCTCCTTCTACTTTTTTAACCGCCACTCTTAACTCGCCGTCAATAGGACTACTACAAATAGAGTAGCTACGGCGGAGCTCTTCACCGTTCAACTGTTTGCGGATCGTCAGACTTTGCCCCTGTTTAAAAGCAAAAAGGTCTTTAAGTTCACTAGGTACATCAAAAACAATGGATACGCAGTCTTCCGTTTCTTGTTGCACTTTCTTAACCGGAAGGGAATGGAAATGAATCATACAGCCACAATCGTTACAAATGAGGCCCAAAGATAGGAGGAGATGGGGATTAGGGAAAAGAATAGAACTAGGATTAGCTGATTAGAAAGGATTAGGAGGAATAAGTTAACAAGTTGGAAAGTTGACAAGGGGAGTGCAATGGCATTCCCCTTGTCAATTGAATAAAAAAGAAAAGCTGGCAATCGCTGCCAGCTTTTTACTATAAATAGTTTGTTGGATTCTCCTTCTTAGATTGTCAACCTATCAACATTCTCTCCTCAATCCCCTAATCCACTCAAATCCCGGTTCAGACAATTATTTTCTTTCTACCTGGTTTTTGATCTTAGGGATAGATTGCAGGTAAGCAAAGATGGCTTTGGCTTCATTGTCGGTCAATGGCGTGTAAGGGATCATAGGGATGCGCAGGGCTGGTCCGTGAGGTACCTGTCCATACTTCAGAGCCTTGACAAAGTCTTCTTCTGACCACTTGCCAATTCCAGTTTCTTCGTCCATAGTAAGGTTAAGCGTATAGATATCTTTACCATCCATGCCCTGCATTTTGTTGCCGCCACCAAAGAAGCCAGCTGATTTTTCAGGGTTGTTATAATCATTCTTGGTAAAATCCTTAGAATGGCAGGCATAACATTCCAACTGGTTCAAGGCAATATAGCGGCCCCAGGCTACCTGGTTGGTTGTATCGGGGTTTGGAATAGCTGCTGTTGGATAAGCCGATGGTTTAATAAAGCCCGCGTTGGTAATAAACTTGGCTAAAAATGAGTATTCTGTCGCTGGCTGGCGTGTATTGTCAGCCGTTACCCAAGTATGATTGGAGCGTAGAAAAGCTATGACGGAGTACAAATCTTCGTCAGAAGTATGGGCCAGTTTAGCCATGATGGGCAGGAAGGTGCCGTCGGGCTTAATACCAGTGCGTAATAAATAAGCAATCTCGCCATCGGTCCATTTACCAATACCATGTTCAGGATCTTGAGTAATATTTTTAGAGTAAATAGCGCCAAACTGGGGTACCTCGTCCATTTTTCTACCAGTAAGTTTACCGGTATTAGGGTCCATGTGACAGGAGTTACATAACATGGCTGCCAGGCGTTGACCTTGCGCTACCCGAGCCGGAGTGGCTTCTACTTTTAAGTCGATTTTCTTTGCTTCCCCTTTTGGAACGCCGCGAAAGGCAATAAATGCGGCAGCTAAACCTACCAGAACTACAATTACGCCTAATGTAATTAATAAATAGCGCAATGCCTTTTTCATAACAGTCAGTTTTAATATTATGCAAGAATAATATACATAAGCTGAGTTTAAAAGCTCTGCTGTAGGAAATGTGGTAACTTAGGGATGAATTGTCATGATTTTGTCGGGTTGCCCCCGTGTAGGGGGAAATACTGATGCGTTTGGTAACAAATAAGAAGAGCTTTACACCCAAGAATTGGTGGTTCTAACGCAATATTTTCGGTTTATAAAAGCATGTCAGTGGCACTCAGGGGCGGACTGAAAGAAAATTATTACTTCCCACTGTCAAATGCTGTAGGTTTGCACGCCGAAAAGGGTAATGGTCAATGGTCTGCCGCCAAGTAGTTTCCCACTCTAGCTCAACGTCCACTGTCTTCTACCCGAATTAAAAATCAAAATTAGAAAATCAATTTATGTCTCTGCTCGTAGTAGGCTCTATGGCCTTTGATGCTATTGAAACACCATTTGGAAAAAGTGATAAGATCATTGGTGGTGCTGCCACTTATATTGCATGGAGCGCCAGCAACTTTACACAACCTATCAAACAGATCTCTATTGTAGGTTACGATTTTCCAAAGGAAGAATTGCAAGCCTTAGAAGCAAGAGGCGTAGTAACGGAAGGTATCCAGATCAAGGAAGATGAAAAATCATTCTTCTGGAGCGGTAAGTATCATATGGATATGAATACCCGCGATACATTGGATACACAGTTAAACGTATTGGCCAACTTCAACCCAGTTGTACCTGAAAGCTACCAGGATTGTGAGTTCTTGATGTTGGGTAACCTGGTGCCAGCGTTACAAATGAGCGTGATCGATCAAATGAAGAACCGCCCGAAGTTGATTGTAATGGATACCATGAACTTCTGGATGGAAACTGCTATGGATGATCTGAAGAAGGTGTTGACCAAGGTAGATTTATTAATGGTTAATGACAGCGAAGCCCGTGAATTGAGCCATGAGTTCTCCCTGGTAAAAGCGGCCAAGAAGATCATGCAAATGGGACCAAAATACCTGATCATCAAAAAAGGGGAGCATGGTGCATTATTGTTCCATGGTGAGAACGTGTTCTTTGCCCCGGCTCTACCATTAGAAGATGTATATGATCCAACTGGTGCTGGCGATACGTTTGCCGGTGGTTTTATCGGTCACCTCGCCCGTACCAAAGACATCTCTTTTGAGAATATGAAAACAGCCATCATTATTGGCTCGGCTATGGCTTCTTTCTGCGTAGAGAAGTTTGGTACACAACGCTTAAAAGAAATCACTAAAGCAGATATCGACCACCGCTTAGAGCAGTTCCAGGAACTGGTAAGCTTTGAGATTGAGTTGGTATAGTCTGAACCGGGATTTGGGGAGATGAAGAGGAGAAAGTTAACAGGTTGACAAGTTAATAAGGAGATCCCAACAAACTATTGATAGTAAAAAGCTGGCAGTCACTGCCAGCTTTTCTTTTTACATTGATGCTCCCCTCTCTCCCTTAAATATTGAGTATTGAAAGTTGAGCATTGGACATTTTCTCCCTTCTTCCTTCTTCATTCCTTGTTCCTTGTTCATCATTCCCTTCCTTGTCAACTTTTCAACTTGTTAACCTGTCAACCAAAATCAGCCATCAGCCATCCTCACATCAACCATTTCTCCCTAATCCCTTCATCTCCCCAAATCCCGGTTCAGACTTTTCTCGCCAACACCACCGTCTCTTTAAACCGCTCCCTCTTCCCCTCCAAATTGAACAATTCAATAAGAACAATGTAGGTGCCTACAGGTAGTTTCTGATGTTGTTCATTTAGCCCATCCCAGATCCAGTTGCCCTTTAGCCCCATCGTGCCATTCTTTACCAGGTAACGAACGGGCACACCTCTTACATCAAAGAGGGTTATGTTGGCTACCCAGCCGGGCTCTATTGCTTGGTATTGGATGAACGCGATATCATCATAACCATCGTTGTCTGGCGAAAAGACCTTAGGTGTGATGTTGATTAGCGTATGACCCTCTTCCACTTGTTTGTACTGGCTGTTCTTATAAGTAGGAGTACCATAGCCCGCTGTAGACGCTGCGGAGTGCCAGTTGTTGGCTTCCTGTGATACCCCTTTAGGATCTAAACGTTCCAAGGATACGCCTTCGGGGTTTGCAATCAAATCAAAATGCCAGCTGGAATTGTAGATCACTTCATCCAGTACGGTGCCGGCTTGGTTTAGTAGCACTACTGTTCCTTTGTCATCAGGAAAAGAGGGAAGGGTAGAAAGTTCTAAAACTGCTTCTGGTTGTTTTACATGGTAGCGAAGTGAAAGTCCGGCTTTGTTTTCAGTAACAACCACATACGCACCCGGCGCAATAAAGAAAGAATTGGTGGTGAGCTGCTTTTTAGAAGCAATAGCGCCAGTACTGTTCCGGTTGGCAATAAACAAGTCTTTGGCATCTATCAGTTTGTTGCTGTTATTATACAGTTCTACATAGTCATCACCGTTAGGTGCCGGATTAAAAAGTATCTCGTTGATCACTATATCCAAAGCTGCCGCAGCTTCTGGGATACCGGTAATAACAGTGCTTTCGCCTGCATTGCCTTTACAGTCTTTTATGTTGGTGCTCTTGATGGTGTAAGTAGTGTTCGCTTTTAGGGGTGCTCCTAGTTTTAGATATACCGTCTGAAATAACGGTGCTTCTAGTTTTATTCCTGTAACGGTATTTCCACTAATGGTATAGTTTACCATCGTAGCTGCTGATGCACTATCTAATGGTTCGTTGAAGCGCAATACCAAGGTATCAGTACCAATGGGATATACCTGCAATAATACAGGCGGCGTATTATCGCTATTCAATCCATGCACTGCATTCTTTTGGCCGGGTGTGCCGCCGCTGCTATGTGTACTGGCTTTCCAATTAGCAGCACTGGTACAGGGATTTTGAGGGTCAATCATTTCCAGGCTCCAGCCGCCTTCTTCTTTTTCTTCGCCATACCACGCCTTCTCATATGCTACTGCATGGATCAGCGTTTGGTTTTTAGAACGCAGTGATAGGGTAGTACCATCATTCGCCAAACTAGGGAAACTGCTTACGCCCAATACGCGCAAATATTTGGGAAATAGGGCAGCGCCAGATGTGGTTGTAACAACTAAAAAACTATCTGCCGGCAGCGTATATGAGGGAAATGATCCACTCGTTGAAGTAAGGGTATATAATCGCCAGCCCTCAAGGTTAAGACTTCTTCCACTAATATTTTTCAGTTCTATGTACTCCACATTGGGCAAGTCGATAGGTGGTGTGGGATCGGCCATGATCTCGTCTATGATCACATCAAAACGTTGGGGAGTATAGTGACTAAATGTACCGGTGCCTCTGTTAAGTGTATTACCAGCTATGTCTTTAATGCCGTTAATTGTTAGCGTATAGGTAGTGCCGTTAGTAAGCGGTGTAGCAAAAGCTAAATGCACCAAAGCCAGGTTGTCAAAGTCCAGCTTTGAAGTGGTTGGTATTCCCAAACTATTGACATTGTAATTGGTGAGTGTCTCACTGCTGGAACGCTCTACCGGTTCTGAGAATAATACATCAATATTAGTTGGTGAAAGGGCGATAAGCGATGCAATGGCTGGCGGTGTTACATCGGGTGTGTAAGGAACAATTGAAATATCGTCAAAGTAATGTTTTTGAAAGAAGGAAGATGTGCTTTGCTTTACCGAAATGCCAAAGTGAGTAGAGGTGGTATAGGTATTGTCTGCCGCAACTCCTTCTTCCGTAAACGTACTACCTGTGCCCGATGCATCGCGGTATAAAACAAAAACGCCAGCTGTGCGCAACACTTTTATGCGCAGTGTATTATCGCTGGTATTGGTAATACCATCCACACCATCAATGATCTTGGTACTACTGCTGCCATCTTTCCTGTATAGAGCTACTTCATCCTGCGTATTACCAATGCGCACAAAATAACCGGTAGTGGTGTTAGCACTAAGATCTTCGGCAGAAGCAATAAGAAAAACATCTATATAATTAGCAGAGGAGGTATTGAATTGCAGTCGTAGGGTAAATTCCCACTGCGCGTCGGTGGCCAGTTCATTGATTGTGCTCAAGAAATAGCTGCTGTTAGCGGTGGTGTTATTGCTTTGCAATTGACCCGTAGTATTTATTTTCCAGTTGGTCAGCGTACCCAGCCAGGTAGGGTTGATACTAAGATCTCCATCGGAAAAGTCATCTTTTACCTGGGCAAAGAGGCGTGATACGGGCAGGAGCGCCAGCAGGCAAACGAGTATCGTTCTCATAAGTAAGTTTTGGTACCTTAAATATACAAAGCCCTGCTACTACAGATTTTATATGATAATTTTTAGAAATTCAAGACATTTGCGGCTCTAATTTTACCACCATGAAAGTAGCCGTAGTAGGTGCCACTGGTTTAGTGGGCACAAAAATGTTACAGGTGTTGGCCGAGCGCAACTTCCCTGTAACCGAGTTAATACCTGTAGCCTCAGAGCGTTCAGTAGGCAAAGAAGTAACCTTTAAGGGTAAGACTTATAAGGTTGTAGGTATGCAAGAAGGTATTGCGGCGAAACCAGCAGTGGCATTGTTTTCCGCAGGTGGCAGCACCTCTCTTGAGTGGGCGCCTAAGTTTGCAGAAGCCGGCATTACTGTTATTGATAATTCCTCTGCCTGGCGCATGCATCCCGACAAGCCATTGGTAGTACCCGAAGTAAATGCCAGTGTATTAACAGCAACTGATAAGATCATTGCTAATCCTAATTGTTCTACCATTCAAATGGTAGTAGCCTTAAAACCCTTGCACGAAAAATATAAGATCAAGCGTGTGATAGTAAGTACGTACCAGAGCGTAACCGGTACTGGTAAAAAAGCGGTTGATCAGCTGAATAATGAGCGTGCAGGAAAAGAAGGGGAAATGGCCTATAAATACCAGATCGACCTGAATGCTATTCCACAGATCGATGTGTTTATGGATAATGGCTACACCAAAGAAGAAATGAAAATGGTGAACGAGACCAAGAAGATCATGATGGATGACAGCATTAAAGTAACCGCTACTACCGTGCGTATTCCAGTGATGGGTGGACACAGTGAAAGCGTGAATGTAGAGTTTGAAAACGAATATGATCTGGCCGATCTAAAAAAGGTACTAAGCGAAGCACCAGGTGTTGTTGTACAAGATGATGTTGATCAGCAAGTATACCCAATGCCGCTGTGGGCGCATGAAAAAGATGAGGTGTTTGTAGGTCGTCTACGTCGCGATGAAACACAGCCTCGCACATTGAATATGTGGATTGTAAGTGACAACTTACGTAAAGGCGCTGCTACCAATGCCGTGCAGATTGCAGAGTATTTGATGGGTAAAGCTTTATTGGGTTAAGGAGTTGACAAGTTGATAAGTTAACAGGTTGACAAGAAAGGGCTTTACCTGTTAACGGAAATAAAGAAAAGGCAGGCTATTAATAGCCTGCCTTTTCTTTTAATAATTTACCAACCTAGCATAAAGTGAAATCTAAAGGCCGAAGATCTTTTCCTTATTGAGCAAATCATCTAAGTGCATGTTAGTAAAAGAGAGAATAACTTTCTTCTTTGTCCGGCTTGTATAATTACCACCATGGTCTCTACGTAGCGTAATATCAATATCATTGATCTCCCAGTGTAAAAAGTCAAAGTCCCTTTTTTCTACATCTTCCATAGTTACATTAAAGGGAGAGCCAAACAGGAGAATTAAGCTGTCTATAAATCTTGAGGACAAATCCAATAGCAAATACAAACAATAGGACGTAGTAGAAGGTCTATAAGCGTAAATGTCATTGATAAGAAATTCTCCTAAAGTATAGGGGCGTATTTCTTTAAGCTTACGGTTGAAGTTTTCAATAGACAACGAGTGACTACTTTTCACTAACTCAATACGATCATAAGAACAAGGCAACATTTGCTCATCAATGAAATGCTGTATGTTTTCGCTTTTAGGAAGAATTTCATTTAAATCCATAGTACGGATATATGTTTTGTAATCTGATACATAAAAAAGTAAAAGCTGGTATCAACTGCCAAGCATTTTCTATGTATGTAAGAGAAAGTACGGAGGGATTATCCTTGTCAACTTTTCAACTAGTTAACTTTTCAACTCTTATGAGCCCCTGTTTCAGAAAAAATGACCGATGCCGCCACCGCTTCATTCGCTTCCAGATCCTTTTGTACGGACTGAAGTTTGGCCTTAATTCCAGCCAATGCTAATTGGCCCAGCGGCAAACGTAAGGACTCATTATCGCTATAAACAAAGTCTACAATGGCTCGAGCGCCTTTAACCGGATCGCCTTCTTGTTTGCCATTGGCCTCCTGTATATACTTGTACATAGTTCCTACTGGAGTATGCTGGTAGTCTTCCAGTCTTTTTTGCGGCATTTTAATAGAGGTGCCGGCAAATTGGGTGCGGAAGGGGCCTGGCTCTACTATGGTGACACGGATATTGAAAGGAGCTACTTCCTGCGCCAGGGCTTCACTAAAACCTTCCAGTGCAAACTTGCTGGCGTTATAAATACCAAAACCTCCCAGTGCCCGGATGCCAGACACGGAAGAGAGTTGCACAATATGGCCACTTCTTTTCTCCCGCATTATCGGTAGCACTTCTTTGGTTACGGCTACAGTGCCAAAGAAGTTGGTTTCCATTTGCTGGCGTATTTCTTCCAAACTAAACTCTTCAATGGCACCAACAGTACCATAGCCGGCATTATTAACTAATACATCAATAGAACCAAAATGTGTATAGGCCCTGGCTACTACGGCCTTGATCTTGTCTGTTGCTGTTACATCTAAGACAAGCCCAATACCTCGTTCCGGGTGTTGATTATTAAATGCAATGGCCTGTTCTTCGCTGCGAAACGTAGCTGCGACCATATCTCCTTTATCAATAATTGCCTGTGCAAGAGCCTCTCCCAAACCACTGGAAGCGCCTGTTAAGAACCAAACCTTTGCCATATAGTTTGTTTTAATTTGTTTTTATGAATATGGGGCGTATTAAGTTGACAGCTGATCGTTGACAGAGGAACTTCCTGTCATCTGCCCACTAGCAGCCGTCATCTGATACGTACTGAATAGATTAAAAGGTTTTTAATCCGTTATTGCTCTGTTGATAAACTGTAGTAATGGTTGCAGGGCCTCAAAAGCAGCTACTGTTTTTTTGTGCAATGAAGCGGTGAAGAGTTCTTCGTCGGTTATGGATGTTTCGGCAATAAAGCTTTTTAGTTTTAAATATTCAATAGCAGGGTTATCTTTTTCATAGCCTTTCGGTACAGTAGATAAGCGTATCTCATCGGCTGAATACACATCCCCAAAGTTCTTCTGAAAGGTCTTGGCTTTTATGATAGCTTGAAACTCATCCCAGTTATAATCGATCTCCTGGCGTACAGCTTTTAATGCAGGGGCTTCGGGCATCCACAGGCCACCTCCTACAAAGCTGCTACCGGGCTCCAGGTGAAAATAATAGCCTGCCAGTCCCGACTTGCGGCCGCCTGTTTTAATACTAGCACCAAAGTTGGTCTTGTAAGGCGTTTTGTCGTTAGAGAAGCGGATGTCGCGGTTGATGCGGAACATACAATTCCGGGCTATAGTGCCTGTAATAGACGGGTCGCTTTGTTGCAAGCGGTCAATGACCAATTGAATAAAATTCTGAAAGTCTATACGCGCGGCTTCATACTGCGCGCGGTGTGCATCAAACCAAGGTTTGTTATTATTCTTCTTGAGCTGTTTTAAAAAGGTAAGGGTCTGTGGTTCAAGCATAATAGAACTAAGGTTAACTTGATTGATGAGGATTATTGGGAAATATAGAATGAGGCATGTCTTAAAATCATAAGAAGGATTAGGAGGTGATAAGCATTCTCCTCCTAATCCTTCTTAATCCTAAAAATCGTGGTTCTATACTCTTGACCAGTTCTCGCCGCTTTTAATGCGGTATAAGGTCATTTCACTTACAGCATATTTGTCGGCAATCTGCTTAATAGTCAAACGACGGTTCTTATTGTTCAGCTGGTCTTTGATTCTTCGTACTTGCGTAGCGGTTAGTTTCAAGCCTACTGTGCGGTTAGCTTGCTTTTCTTTGTAAGCAATCTTAGCCGGGCTGCCTTGTTGATGTTCAATCATCTCATCCAATGTAGCCCACTGCAGGTTCTTGATGTTATTGTCGAGCTTGTCGTGGTTCTTGTGGATCACGAACTTGTACTTGGGCGATGTCCTTTTCAGGAACAAACGGGCCAGCTCGCGGTGGATGTACAAGGTGCCCTTATTACCGGGACGGTGTAAATTTAGCGTACGGTAGCCCGTTGTAATAGAGCCGTTTAGTAGCTTACCGTCTTTTAAAATATCTTCTTTATAAGAGGCGATACGTCCGTGTGAGGAAACAGCATAACGGTTGCGTAACGCACCACTGCCGCTAAAAACAAGTGGTTTCCACACTTCGCCGGGTTGTTTATTTATCATACTAATCAATTGAAATGGAGAATAGATGGAGCTTACCAGTTAGAATTCTACTCCTAAGTTAAAACGTTTCCAAACAATTTCTTATCTAAACTTTGCCAATCATCCTCAAAAATTGATCTTCCGTAATTATTTTGATTGAAGTAATCTTCTTTGCCTTCTCTAACTTGCTTCCAGCGTCCTCTCCAACCACTAAATAATTGAGCTTGCTGCTTACGCCAGACACGATCTTTCCGCCATTCTCTTCTACTAACGCTTCAGCCTCACTGCGTTTTAATTTGACCATTGAACCAGTGAACAAAAACGTTTGTCCTTCCAGGTTGCCACCATTGCCAAAATCCTTCTTGGCATTTACTAACTGCAGACCTAAACCTTCCAGTTCCTGCAACATTTTAATGTTGTCATCGTTCTGGAAAAAGGTAAATACACTGTTAGCAACCTTGGGGCCTACGTCTTCTAAATTCATCAGGTCAGCCTCTGTAAAGCGCTGTAGGTCAAGCAGATGGTTCACTGCATGCGCTAAGGTTTTAGCCATCGTTTCACCTACATGGCGCACGCCCAGGGCAAACATCAATCGGTGTAAAGGTTGATTCTTGGAGTTGGCAATTGCTGTTTGCAGATTAGTAATTGATTTGGGACCAAAGCCTTCAAGGGTTCCTATTTTCTCATAGTCCAGCTGGTAAATCTGTGGTATGGTGCACAACAGTCCCAGATTATAAAACTTCTCAATATTAGCTTCACCCAAGCCACGAATGTCCATAGCATCTTTTGAGGCAAAATGGAAGAGGCGCTCTAGCACCTGGGCTGAACAGTTGATGTTTGTACAACGCCAGGCCGCTTCTTCCTCCGCACGGTATAACTCATCACCACAAGCTGGACAGTTACGGGGAAACTGAATGACTTGTTCATTACCGGTGCGTAACTCATGCATGGATTTAACAATATAAGGTATCACATCGCCAGCCCGCTCTACTAATACGGTATCGCCTATACGAAGATCCTTATCACGGATATTGTCTTCGTTAAATAAGGAAATAGAAGAAACGGTAACACCACCTATAGCTACCGGTTCTATCTTGGCTACAGGGCCAATATTACCAGTTCTACCTACCTGATATTCTACTCTAAGAAGTTTGCTGGTGGCCTGACGAGCTTTGAACTTGTAGGCTATGGCCCAGCGAGGGTGGTGGGTGGTCATACCCATTTTATCCTGTAGGTCAAAGCGGTTAACCTTGATCACCATGCCATCTATTTCATAAGGCAGATCATCACGGTGTGCTTCAAACTCGGTACAATAATCGATTACAGCTTGTATGCCGTTGAATACCTTCTTTTCTTTATTGGGACTGCGGAAACCCAGGTTCCACAGCATCTCCAATGTTTCGGAGTGCGTATGAGGTCCTTCATGTCCCGGTAGGATAGAGAAGTAACCCAGGCTATATGTAAAAGCTTCCAACTTACGACGGCCCACTTCCAAAGGGTCTTTAATACGTAAGGTACCAGACGCTGCATTACGTGGATTGGCTAATGGCTGTCCACCAGCTTCTACTACAGCTTCATTAAACTTGGCAAAATTGTTCTTGTTGATCAGTACCTCTCCGCGGATCTCTACGGTGTCTAAACCATAAGTAGCAAAGTGCGCACTTAAGGGAATGGTGCGGATCTGGCGAATGTTGGGTGTAATATCATCCCCATATACGCCATCACCGCGTGTGGCGCCACGAACCAGCCGGTCGTCTTCATATAGGAGTGATATAGAGGCTCCGTCAAACTTGGGCTCTACACAATATTCAATGACCGACTCACCAGTTAGTTCCCGTGCTTTACGGTCAAAGTCTAACAGGTCATCACTGTTATAAGAGTTGTCTAACGACAGCATGGGTACCAAATGTTGCACCGTTGGAAACTCCTTGGTCAATCCCTTACCCACACGCTGAGTGGGTGAATCGGAAGTGATCAGGTCGGGGTTTTCGGTTTCCAGCTTTTCCAAACTTTTGTACAGGGTATCGTACTCAAAGTCAGAGACCAGCGGGTCGTTTTGTATATAATAGCGGTACTCATGAAAACGGAGTACTTCACGCAGGGTATTGATAGCAGAGGGAGTAATGCCTTCTGCTTTGGCAGTTTTTAGTAGGGCTACTGTGTGCTGTTGTAATTCTTTTACGCGGTCTGTCATACGCCCTAAAAGTAGTACGATTTGGGATTTAAGATTTCAGATTTGAAGATTTCTGGATGGCGTTTCACGCAGAGCACACCGTGGCGCCACTGAGGAGGGGTTTTGCAAAGAGCTAAAGAGAAAAAGAGGATCACAGATTAGCAGAGTTTATAATAGATGAAAAGGAAATGTTAGGACAGAAGCCTTCTGTGCGCAGGTGCCCCTTTAGAGGTTGGGGGCGCGCATGGGGGAGTATACAGCCCCTGCTTTATCCTTCCTCTATCCCTAGTCTCTTGTGCCTCTCTTGTACCTCTTCTGTACCTAATCTGTACCTCTTCTGTAGGTAAGTCCGTACCAACTGCACAGATAAAGCCCTCTACCTGCCTTCCACATTCACTACTCCTCCTATTCTACTCCTATATACATTCACTATGGACTCCATACTCATTACTCATTACTCACCACTCACCAATGACTTTTCTCCCGTGGACTGTCGTCTGTCAACCCTGAACTCTCTCTCGGCTGTTTGGCTTGCAGCGTGCAGCTTTCTCCCAGCCTTCCCTCAAAAGAAAGTTGGAAAAAAATAAGCCGGCACAATGTGTTTTCAGTACATATTGTATCTTTAGCCAATTATTCGCTTGCTATGAAGAGAATGCTGCTGCTTATAAGCACCATGGCCCTATCTATGTGCTTACGTGCCCAACTGCTGACCTATACCCCCCTGTTCCCTGCAGAAAATGACGCTGCTCAAAACCTCGTTATAACCGTGGATGCCAATAAGGGAAACAAAGGATTATTGAATTATACCCCCAATAACGATGTCTATGTACACTTAGGGGTGATTACCAATCTCAGCACAACAGCTAACGATTGGAAGTATGTGAAGTTCAGCCAAAATTTCAACCAGCCCAACGCATCCCTGCAAGCCACTTACATCGGTAATAATAAATGGACGTTTACCATCAACGGTAGCTTGAAAAGCTATTTTGGTGTGCCGGCGGCAGAAACCATCCGCAAAATTGCCATTCTGTTCCGTACGGGCAATGGTTCTAAAAAACAGGCTAATGCCGATAACAGCGACATGTACATTCCGGTATATAACGCTGATTTAGCCGTGCAACTGCTGGAGCCGGCTATGCAACCTCTATTCAATCCACAACCGGAAACCCAAACCATTCCGGTGGGTGCGTATACATTTAAAGTAGCAGTGAATAAACCTTCCAGCGTAACACTGAACGCTGGTAATGGCACAGTGCAAACGCTATCGGTTACTAACGAGCAAACCTTTACCGTTAACTATGTTACGGCTGGTTTGTACCAGGTACAAGTAACGGCTAACGATGGTACACAAACCGCTACTACTAATCTGCAGTTAACGGTGGGTAGCGTAACCTCGCCAGTGGCCGATCTGCCTGCTGGTGTTAAGGATGGTATTAACTATGATGCAAGCGGCACCGCTGCCACATTGGTGTTGCATGCCCCGGGAAAAAACATTGTCAGTCTGATTGGTGATTTCAATAACTGGACACCCAGCAACAACTACATCATGAATAAAACACCCGATGGCAAGAAGTTTTGGCTACGACTGGAGGGACTTACTGCAGGTACTGAATACGGCTTTCAATACCAGGTAGATAATGCCTTAAAGATTGCCGATCCTTATGCAGAAAAGATACTGGATCCAAATAACGATGGTTTTATTTCTGCTACTACTTATCCTAATCTGAAAGCCTATCCAACTGGCAAAACAACCGGAATGGTTAGTGTACTTCAGCCCGGTGCACCAGCGTATAATTGGAGTGTTACTAACTTCTCTCGGCCGGATAAACGCGGCTTGGTGATCTATGAAGTGTTGGTGCGTGATTTTATTGCCAACCACGACTGGAAAACACTTTCCGACACCCTAAGCTATTTCAAACGCCTTGGTATAAACGCTATTGAGTTGATGCCGGTAAATGAGTTTGAAGGCAACCTTAGCTGGGGCTACAATGGTTTCCAATACTTTGCTCCTGATAAATACTATGGTCCGGCCAATCAGCTCAAGGCCTTTATTGATAAGTGCCACCAAAACGGCATTGCTGTTATCATGGATATGGTGTTGAACCATACCTATGGTCCTTCACCGTTAGCCCAGTTGTATTGGGATGCAGCTAACAACCGTCCTGCCAGTAATAATCCCTGGTACAACACAGTACAGCCACACGCCTTTGGCTTTGGTGAAGACTTTAATCATGAAAGCGCCGATACCAAATACTTCTTTGGCCGCGTGTTGCAACACTGGCTCACCGAATATAAAATAGATGGCTACCGCCTGGATTTTACCAAGGGACTTACACAAAAGGTTTCTACCAGTGACGCAGACATGTCTGCCTACGACGCTAGCCGGGTGGCTATATTGAATGGTTATGCCAATGCCGTAAAAGCAGTAGCTCCCGATGCCTATATGATATTGGAGCACCTAACGGCTAACACAGAAGAAAAGCAGCTGGCCGATAATGGCTTCCTGCTTTGGGGTAATTTAAACGATAGCTACATGCAGGCAGCTATGGGCTACCGCGACCGCTGGAATTTTGATTGGGGTATCCACAGCGTACGTGGTTGGACACAACCGCACCTCGTTACCTATATGGAAAGTCACGATGAAGAGCGTGTAACGTATAAGAGTATCAAATATGGGAATGCTGTTAGTGGCTATTCCATTAAGGATACAGCTACTGCCTTAAAACGCATGGAGTTGGATGCTGCCTTTCTGTTAACCATCCCCGGTCCTAAGATGATCTGGCAGTTTGGCGAGCTGGGTTACGACTTCTCCCGTTGTTACTTATCCAGCAATAACGATGAAAGCGGCAACTGTGATAAAAAATTAGATCCCAAGCCCATTCGCTGGGATTATAAAAACGAGCCTCGTCGCCAAAGCGTATATAATATATATAGTGGTTTAAATGCCCTGCGCTTTCACGCTTGGTATAAGGAGTTGTTTCAAAGCGGCACTATTACACAAAACTTTAGCGATGCCTTTAAATGGTTGAAAGTGGCCAGTGGCGATACATCTATGCTGGTAGTGGTGGGCAACTTTGATGTAACAACCACCAGTAGCACCGTAACCTTCCCAACGGCCGGTACCTGGTACGACTATTTTGGTAACACCACCTTTACGTCTACAGGAACAGCGCAAACCATTAGTTTACAACCCGGTGAATACCATGTGTATGTCAACCGCAATGTCAACAACATTTCCGTAACGCCGGTAGTAAACATTCCTACCAGCGGTACCACATTGGAAGCCAAAGTATTTCCCAACCCTGTTCATACTAACTATGTAGTGGAGCTATATGTACCCCAAAGTGGCACCACCAGCATTGATTTGTTGAACCTTTCTGGTCAACAACTGGGAACGCTACAACAAAAGTTTCTGATAAAAGGCAAACACCAGCTGTCGTTTAACCGAAGTGGTTTACCTGCTGCGTCCGGTACTTACTATATCAGGATCTATACAAGCGCCGCACAAAAAATAATACCGATCACTTTACAATAAAAGCTATGCAAAAAATAGGCTTAAAAACCGCTGAGATTGAGAAAAAAACGCACCTCGACTTTTTCAATATAGCCATCTCTGTAGACTGTGTGATTTTCGGCTACGAGAATAAAAAATTGAAAGTGTTGCTGATCAAATCGGACCTGAAAGAGTTTGAAGGGCTATGGTCTTTACTGGGCGACTTAGTACGGCCGGATGAAGACATGGAAGAAGCGCCATACCGTGTGTTGCGCGAGCGTACAGGATTACAAAATGTATTTCTGGAGCAGGTGCATACGTTTGGCCGCCTGAATCGCCACCCGTCAGGCCGAGTCATTACTACGGCCTATTACTCGCTGGTGGATACGAAAAGCCATGCTATACAGCTTACGGAAAATGAGCTGCACTGGCACAATATCAATGATATTGAAAAGCTAGCCTTTGACCATAAGCTGATTCTGAATACCTGCTTAAATCGTTTACGCGAACAGGTAATGGAGCACCCGATCGTATTTAATTTATTGTCAGAGAAGTTCTCCTTACGCGAGCTGCAGGATCTGTATGAAGCTATTCTGGGTGTGGAACTGGATCGCCGAAATTTCCGGAAGCGCATCATGCTGAAAAACTGGCTGGTAGATCTGAACGAAATGGAAGAAGATGTACCGCACCGGCCCGGTAAATTATACAAGCTACGTTCGCAGCTAAAGAAAAACAACCGGCCGAATGTAGATCGTTTAATGTCTTTATAACGGTACGCATTAAACAAAATGCTACTACCGGTTTAAAAACCAAACGGATAACCGAAACTTGACGAAAAACATGAAAAATTATTAAGAAAAGTTTCACAGGAAATTAAAAAAAGATTAAAATTGTGTCTTAGATACACATTAACCAAGCTGTATCCTTTACTAACAAAATAGATTGATTGCTTTATGAATTGCAGAAAATTGCTTTGCAACCTCATCCTGCCCGCATTCTTCTTATTGCTTTCCAATGCATTATGGGCTCAAACCAAAACCGTTACAGGTCGTGTAACCGATGCTGCCGGCGCTGGTCTTTCAGGGGTTTCTGTAACTGCGCGCGGCTCGAATTCTGGAACCAGTACATCAGCAGATGGTAGTTTCAGTATTACGGTCCCCACAGCTACGACTATGCTAACTTTTAGTTCCGTCGGTTATGCCAGCCAGGAAATCAACCTCGGCTCTGCAAACGCGATTAACGTGCGTTTACAAACTACTTCCAGCAACCTGAACGAGGTGGTGGTTGTCGGTTACGGTACCGCACGTAAAAAAGATCTGACGGGTGCCGTAACGGCCATTTCTTCAAAAGATTTCCAAAAAGGACAGATCACTACTCCCGAGCAGTTGATAGCCGGTAAAGTAGCGGGTGTTCAGATCACTTCCAATGGTGGTGCGCCGGGTGCTGGTAGTACCATTCGTATCCGTGGGGGTGCTTCTTTGAATGCCAGCAATGATCCATTGATTGTTATTGATGGTGTGCCTTTAGATAATAATAGTATATCTGGTGCTGCCAATCCGCTGGCCATGATCAACCCTAACGATATTGAAACATTTAATATCCTGAAGGATGCGTCTGCAGCGGCTATTTATGGTTCTCGTGCCTCAAACGGTGTAATTATTATTACCACTAAAAAAGGTAAAGTAGGTAAGCCGCGTTTCAATTTCAATACGCAACTTTCTGCAGCTACTCCTGCTAACCAGGTTGATGTATTGAGTGCTAATGAATTCAGAACGTACGTAAATCAGAACGGTACGGCCGAACAAAAGGCATTTTTAGGTTCTGAAAATACAAACTGGCAAGACGAAATTTATCAAACCGGTATCACTACCGATAATAACCTAAGCATGACTGGTGGTCTTGGTAAAATACCTTTCCGCGCTTCATTGGGTTATTTAAATCAAACGGGTATCCTGCGTACTGGTAAATTGCAACGCACTTCTTTGGGTTTCAATATGAGCCCACAGCTGTTCGACAACCATTTGCGCATTGACCTGAACTTAAAAGGTTCATTAAGTGCCAGCCGCTTTGCTAATGAAAGTGCTATCGGTAATGCGGTAACCTTCGACCCTACACAACCCATTCACTCAAAGAGTTCTCGTTTTGGTGGTTACTATGAGTATTTAGATCCGGCTTCTGCAACTGGTTTAAGAGGTTTAGCGCCTTTAAATCCTGTTGGTTTGTTAGAACAACGCGACGATCAAAGCGATGTGCAGCGTAGTGTTGGTAATGTAGTTTTTGACTATAAATTCCATTTTCTTCCTGACTTGAGAGCTAACCTGAACCTGGGTTATGATATTTCTAAAGGACAAGGTACTGTAGTGATCGATGACAGTGCTGCCTCTTCCTATATGCGTCATAAATCACCAACTACGGGCAAAATGTATGGTGGTCAGAATACAGAGTATGAGCAGCATAAACAAAACCTGCTGACAGAGTTTTACTTAAACTATGCAAAAGACATCCGTTCTATCAGAAGCCGTGTAGATGCGATTGCTGGTTATGGCTATCAGGATTTCAAGACGACGAACTACAACTTCCCTGACAAAACATACCGTGATACGATCGTAAGCGTTCCGAACTTTCCGTTCGATGAACCACGCAATACTTTGATCTCTTTCTATGGTCGTTTAAATTATACGTTGATGGATCGTTACCTGTTAACGGCTACGGTACGTCGCGATGGCTCTTCACGTTTTAATGAAGAAAATCGTTGGGGTACTTTTCCTTCCTTAGCTTTTGCATGGCGAATGAAAGAGGAAAACTTCCTGAAAAACAGTAAGGTATTTTCTGATTTGAAATTGCGTGTGGGTTATGGGGTAACAGGCCAGCAAGAGGGTATTGGTCTTTATGATTACATCTCTTATTATAGCTTGAGTAATAACCAGGCTCAGTACCAAATCGGCAACAGCTTCTACAACCTATACCGTCCGGGTGGTTACTATGCTAACCGTAAATGGGAGCAAACAGCCACTACTAACGTTGGTTTAGACTTCGGTTTCATAGACAACCGCATTACGGGTAGTGTAGAATATTATTTCAAAAAGACAACCGACTTGTTGAATGAAATTCCCCAGTCAGCCGGTACCAACTTCTCTAATAAGATCGTAGCCAACGTAGGTAGCATGGAAAACCGTGGTGTTGAATTTAACATTAATGCTGATGCGGTTAGAAATGCCAACCTGACCTGGAATGTAAACTTCAACGCTACGTATAATAAAGGAGAGATCACACAGTTGAATATTACGGATGATCCTTCATTCCTGGGTAACCGCTATTTCGGTATCGGTGGTACCGGTCGTAATATTAAGATCAACTCTGTGGGTAACAAACCGGGTTCTTTCTTTGTATTGCAGCAAGTGTATGATGCAAATGGTAAACCAATTGACGGTCTGTTTGAAGACAGAAACCGCGATGGTGTGATCAATGATAAAGACATGTACCAATATAAGAGTGCCAACCCGGATTTATTCTTTGGTTTCTCAACGAACCTTACTTATAAAAACTGGAATGCCGGTGTGGTAATGCGTGCCAATGTGGGTAACTATATGTACAACCAATTGAACGCTTCTATCGGTAGCCGCAGCAATGTATTTGCAACGGGTTACTTACGTAATGCGTATTCAGATTTGTTAAATACAAATTTCAGTGGTACAAAAGCTGATTATTACTTCTCTGATTATTTTGTACAGAATGCTTCATTCCTTAGAATGGATAACCTGAACATAGGTTACAACATGGGTAAGGTATTTAGCAGTAATGCTAACCTACGCTTGAACGCTGGTGTACAAAACGTATTTACGATCACTAAATACAAAGGGTTGGATCCGGAGATTTCTACTGGTGTAGACAATAACTTCTACCCACGTCCAAGAACCTTTACTATTGGTGCTAATCTGGAGTTTTAATTATTGAGAAAAAGCAATTTCTAATTAACAGATTCTTCTACTATGAATATAAATGTTTTCAAAGCGGGTTGTATTGCAACGCTATGTGCAACTGTACTTTCCGCATGTACAAAAAATTTGGATCGGCTTCCGACCAATGATATTACTTCAGAGGTAGTGTACAGCACTTCCGCTGGTTATAAGCAAGCTTTTGCCAAAGTATATGGGGCTTATGCTCTCACCGGAAACCAAGGTCCTGCGGGTAATGGTGATGTGCAAGGTATTGATGAAGGTACTTCCGATTTTTTACGCTTGCATTGGTGGGCGCAGGAGATTAGCACTGATGAAGCTGTAGTACAAGCTGGCTGGGGTGATCCGGGCATTCACTTCTTTCACAACATGACCTGGTCGCCCAACAACGAGATCCTGACCGGTCTTTACTACCGTTCTTTTTACCAAATCACGTTGGCGAACGATTTTATTCGCCAGGCAGCTGAGGATAAAGTAGCTTCTCGTGGTATCAGCGGTGCCAGTGCCGATAGCATTAAAACCTATAAAACGGAAGCACGCTTTATCAGGGCGTTTCAATATTGGGTGCTGATGGATCTGTTTGGCAACCCAGCCTTTGTAACAGAAAACGATGTCTTAGGTGCCAGCGTACCTAAGCAAACAACCCGCGCGGAACTGTTTAAGTACATTGAAACAGAGTTAAAGGACATTGAAGGCAGTCTTGTGGCACCACGCCAAAATGAATATGGCCGTGCTGATAAAGCAGCGGCGTGGGCTCTGTTAGCGAGAATGTATCTGAATGCCGAAGTGTATACAGGTTCACCACGCTATAACGATGCAATCACTTATGCAAAGAAAGTGATTGACGCAGGTTATACTTTAGTTGGCGACTACCGTCAATTGATGTTGGCCGATAACCAATTGAATAAAAATGAGTTCATCTTAACTATCAATTATGATGGACAAAAAACACAGAGCTTTGGTGGTACTACCTTCCTGACCCATGCGCCAATGGGTGGTTCAATTCCTACTGGCAGCTACGGTGTGAATAGCGGATGGGCTGGTGTTCGAACAACTAAAAATCTACCAGGTCTATTCCCTGATGCAACAGGTGCTGCGGATAAGCGTGCTCAATTCTATACCAATGGACAAAGCCTGGAATTAAGTGCTGAACCCGCTCCGAAATTTGAAGAAGGCTATGCTGTACTGAAGTATAAAAACATCAAACGTGATGGTACTGCAGGTTCTAGTCTGGCACATTCTGATATTGATTTTCCGCTGTTCCGTTTAGCTGAAATGTATCTGATCTATGCCGAGGCTGTTTTAAGAGGCGGTACTGGTGGTGATCTGGGTACAGCTTTAGGTTACATCAACCAATTACGTACGCGGGCTTATGGCAATACATCAGGTAATATTACTGCAGCGGATCTAACAACACGATTCATTCTGGATGAGCGTGCAAGAGAACTGTATTGGGAGTGTTTCAGAAGAACAGACCTTGTTCGTTACAACTTCTTTACCACCGATGCTTATTTGTGGCCTTGGAAAGGTGGTGTAAGCTCTGGAACAGGTGTAGCTTCTTACAGAAATGTATTCCCTATTCCAACAGCGGATATTACCGCCAACCGCAACCTAAAACAAAACACAGGCTATTAATTCCAATCATAATTAGATATGAAAAAGATATTCAAACTATTCTCCTTCTTCACCATGGCGATTCTGTTATGGTCTTGTGAGAAAGATGAAAATAGAATCACTTTCGAAGGTGGGACAGCTCCAGCAGCTACTTCTACAAAAACAGGAACCATTCCATTAACGTTTGCCACCAGTGGTGAGGAAGCTTTCCGTTTAGACTGGACCAACCCAAACTACAAGTTCACTACAGGTGTTAGTTCTCAGAACGTTTCGTATACCATTGAGATGGATACCACAGGGGCTAATTTCACCAATCCCAAGAAGAAATCAATTGCTATCAGCAGCAGCTTAAGTAAAACGTTTACGCAAGCTGAATTGAATGATTACCTGTTGAACACCTTGGAAGTGAAAGCGGGAATGTCTCACCAAATAGAAATGCGCGTGATTGCCAATTTGGCTTCTGGTGCCGGACTATTGACTTCTAACATATTGAAGTTTAACATGACGCCATATGCCATCCCTCCTAAGGTTGCCGTTCCTTTTACAGGTCATTTATACCTGATTGGTAGTGCTACGCCAGGTGGTGATGCTACCGGTTGGAACAACCCGGTGCCTGTACCTACGCAAGAGTTTAAACAAGTTACTCCGACGCTATATGAGCTTACCATTCCATTGATTGGCGGTAAAGAATACTTGATGATCCCTGACAACGGAAGTTGGAGTAATAAATATGCAGTGGGCAATAAATCATTAGCGGGCTTAGCTGACGGTGGCGAGTTTGGCTATAACCTGGGTGATAACTTCCCTGCGCCTGCTGCCAGTGGTACGTATAAAATCACTGTGAATTTTCAAACAGGACGATTCTCCGTAGTAAAACAGTAAATCACAACTAATATCATTTTATGAGATCAATTATAAATTTCATTCTGCTTTTAACAGGCATGACGGTATTCCTGACCTCATGTGATAAAGTAGACGACCTGCCTGTTTATGGCAATGGTAAGACTTCTGTTCTTACGGCTTCTACAACTACTGTAGCACCAGCGGCAGCAGATTCCATGAAGACGGCTTTAACATTGAAGTGGACATATCCTGGCTATGCTACGGATTCCAGCAACATTAAGTACCGTATAGAATTTGATGCTACCGGAAACAATTTCGCTAATCCATATGTGAAAGAGATATTAGGCAAGGACAGCGTTGCCATTATTGCCAGAGAGCTTAACAATATGCTCTTAGCCAGAGGTTATGCTTTCAACATACCCGTTGATATGGATGTAAGATTAATAACTTCCTATGCCAACAATAACGAGCGCATTACAGCTAATACGATCAAGATAAAGATGACTCCTTATAAGGTGCCGCCAAAAGTAGCTTTACCTGCTTCTGGTAAGTTGTTTCTAGTAGGTGGCGCTACTGTAGGTGGCTGGAGTAATCCGGTTCCTGCGCCAAGTCAGGAACTGGCTCGTTTGGATGAAACAACATTTGGAGGTGTATTCCAATTAAAAGGCGGTGAATCCTATTTAATACTTCCCGTAAATGGAAGTTGGGATGCCAAGTATGGCTTTGATGGAGCTAATAATGGAAACAAGGTTGAAGGTGATAACTTCAAAGCAGGTGGCGGTGATTTGAAAGCACCTGCAGCAGATGGTTTATATACCATTATCGTAGACTTCCAGGCTGGTAAGTTTACTGTAACACCGTTTACCGGTGCACATGGCCTGCCTTCTGATTTATACATTGTGGGTGGTGCTACACCAGGTGGTTGGAGCAATCCGGTTCCAACACCAAGCCAGCACTTAACTCGTTTAAATGCCTCTCAGTTTACAGTTACCTTGGCTCTTACCTCAGGCGAGAAATTCTTGTTATTACCTACCAATGGTGATTGGGGTAAAAAGTTTGGTTTAGATGGTGCTGCTGGTACCAATAACCTTACAGGAAAGTTCAAGCCAGAAGGTGCCGATATTCCAGCACCGACAACAAGTGGTAATTATAAGATCACTTTCGACTTTGTAACGAGCACTTATACGATGGTGAAGATCTAACGCTAATGCACATAACTATAAAAAAAGGCTACTTCTATTGGAGTGGCCTTTTTTTATAGTGGGCAATATTCAATTTCATTTTCTGTATTTGTTTACAGAGATTTGAAAATCATCCGAAAAACGAAGACTAATGCGGCTCCGTTATCTGTTATTGTTTATATACACAATCATTTCTACTCAAGCATTCAGCCAATCAAACAACCTTGTATACGTAGATAAACAAGGTGTGATGCGTTGGCGTAAAGACAATAAGGAAGCTGCCTTTTTCGGCGTCAATTATACGGTTCCCTTTGCCTATGGATACCGGTCGGTAAAGGCGTTGGGCGTTAACCAGGAAACCGCTATTGACCAGGATGTTTATCACTTCTCACGCTTAGGGTTAGACGCCTTTCGGGTGCACGTGTGGGATACAGAGATCAGCGACTCTCTGGGTAATTTAAAGGAGAACGAACATTTGCGCTTGTTTGATTACCTGGTTGCTAAACTGAAAGAGAAACAAATCAAGATATTCTTAACGCCATTAGCTTTCTGGGGAAATGGGTATCCGGAGAAAGACGTAAACACTGGCAGCTTTTCCAGCAAATGGAATAAACAAAAAGTGCTGGTTACAGAAGACGCCATCCGCGCGCAAGAAAACTATCTGCAGCAATTCTTGAAGCATGTTAATCCATATACGAAGACCACCTATGGTCAGGATCCTGATATCATAGGACTAGAGATCAACAATGAACCGCATCATAGTGGTGCCAAGCAACAGGCGTCCGACTATATCAGCCGCATGGTTAAAGCCGTGCGCGGTAGCGGATGGACAAAACCTGTTTTCTATAATATCAGTGAGTCGCCTTCGTATGCAGGTGCTGTAGCCAACTCAAATATTGACGGTGTTAGTTTTCAATGGTATCCTACCGGTCTGGTAGCGAACCACACGGTAAAAGGTAACCATCTCCCGAATGTGGATGTGTATCGCATTCCTTTTGGTGATACAATACCTGCTTTTCATAACAAGGCCAGGATGGTCTATGAGTTTGATGCTGGTGATGTATGGGAGTCATATATGTATCCTGCTATGGCCCGGAGCTTCCGCACGGCTGGCTTTCAGTGGGCCACCCAGTTTGCTTATGATCCTTTAGCCACTGCTTATGGTAATACAGAGTATCAAACCCATTACCTGAACCTGGCGTATACGCCATCAAAAGCCATTAGCCTGCTGATCGCATCCAAAGCTTTTCATCAGCTTCCGCGCAATAAAAGCTATGGTGCCTATCCTGTAGATACTGTTTTTGATGTCTTTCGTGTAAGTCATCAAAACCACTTAAGTGAGATGAATGCAGAATCGGATTATTATTATTCCAATACAACAACAACACAACCAAAGAATGCTTCCAAATTGCAACATATAGCAGGTGTGGGTAGTTCGCCCATGGTTATGTATCAAGGATATGGTGCTTACTTTTTGGATAAACTAGCTAATGGTGTTTGGCGAC
This sequence comes from Flavisolibacter tropicus, assembly GCF_001644645.1. NCBI lineage: Bacteria > Pseudomonadati > Bacteroidota > Chitinophagia > Chitinophagales > Chitinophagaceae > Flavisolibacter > Flavisolibacter tropicus. The sequence continues at coordinate 4,198,668 of NZ_CP011390.1, forward strand.
TGGAAGTAATGCCTGATGCTATTCCAATTCGTGATCCATTTGAACGAGCATCGCCATCGAAAGAGGTGGTTCGCATTCAGTGGGCTACACAGCCAATGGAAATTAATCTTACTGATTTAGGAGCTGAATTTAGTATACAAGCCATTAATGAAGGTAATCAGCATAATGCCACAGTTTCAGGGCGTCAAGTGACTATACGGCCGGGAGTTTATTTGATAACCCGTAAGGGCATTAATCCAGCTTCAATCAACATCTCACAACAGCAGCGGATGTTTGTAGCGCCGTTGCCAAAGTATAGTGAATCTTATGTGGCGCATACGCCTTTTGAACAACTAACAACAGGTATTCCAACTGTGCTAGCAATGCGGTTGGTAGGAGTGGACAGCGCTGATCAGGTTTCTGTTGAAATGCGCCACTCTGCCAACCAATGGAAAGCGGTTACACCAAAGCGTGAGAATGCATATGATTATTCTGTGGCTATACCCAATGAGATGCTGGTGCCAGGTATCATCAACTATCGGGTTATTATTCGTAAAAAGGATGGAACCATCACAGTATTTCCCGGGAACCATAAAGGAGATCCCTATGCATGGGATGCATACATCAATGATAGTTGGGAAACGAATGTGGTAGCTGCTACTGCGCCACTTGAGCTTTTTAATGCCAAGGAAAGCCGCCAACAAATACTGCTTTACAATCCTGATTGGCGCAATAATGCCATTGCTTATATAACAGCAGATGAAACAGGCGAGGTTTTATTACGGGCTTCTATGAGCAAGCCGGAAGCCGGCCAAGTGATGGGATGGCAGTATTATATAGGCGATCGAATCAACGAGCGTATAAGTGATCTGTCTTCTTTTGATCATTTAATAATAAAAGCACGTACAGCGAATGAAACACCTGCTAAAGCGCGGATAGCACTTATTAATCATCGGGCGCAGGCATTCGTAACCTATGTTACGCTGGATCAAACCTTGAAAGAAATAAGTATTCCTGTAAACAGCTTAAAGCAGGATGCTATGTTGTTATTACCAAGACCATATCCTGGCTTTTTGCCACTGTGGTTTACCAGCAAAGCAGAAGGCGCCTTAAACCTTTCGGAGCTGGAGCGAATAGAAATATGTTTTGGGCATGAAAATAACGAACAGGGAGGACCATCCAGTATTGAAGTGTCATCGATCTGGCTTCAAAAGAAAAATTAATCAGAAACAGTTTTAAAAACTTTCTCCTATATGAAACAGGCTCTGTGCAAACCATTGATTCTCATTTTTTTCTTCGCCTGTTTAGTAGGCTGTAGAAAGCCTGGAGCAGAGCAAACAGATGATACGAGTGATCCTGTGACACCTCCTGTACAAACAGTTTTTGCAAAGGGCGCAGATGTAAGCTGGATCACCGAGATGGAAGCCGCTAATAAAAAGTTTTACAATGCTAATGGCCAGCAACAAGAGGGAATGGCTTTGCTGAAAAGTTTGGGTATGAATACGGTTCGGATAAGGGTGTGGGTAAATCCAACTACTGGATGGAACAATAGGGCAGATGTGATGGATAAGGCAGTGCGTGCGAAAAACCTAGGTCTTCGGATAATGATCGACTTTCATTATAGCGATACCTGGGCAGACCCAGGAAATCAAACAAAACCTGCTGCTTGGGCTAGTCAAGGATTAGCTGCACTTAAGACGTCGTTATATAATCACACTACAGAAGTTCTAACAGAATTAAAGAGTAATAATATAATACCAGAATGGGTGCAGGTAGGTAATGAAACCAATGATGGCATGCTGTGGCCGGAAGGTAAGGTATCCGTAAATATGGCGGCCTTTGCACAATTAGTAAGTGCGGGTTATGAGGCCGTAAAAGCAGTGAGTAGTACAACGCAGGTTATTGTTCATCTTTCCAATGGTTATGATAACGCACTATATCGATGGCTGTTTGATGGATTGCGATCTAATGGTGCCAAATGGGACGTTATTGGAATATCGCTTTATCCTTCACCATCCAACTGGTCTGCATTGACAGCGCAATGTCTTGCCAATATGAATGATCTGGTGGCTCGATATGGCAAGCCGGTAATGGTTGTAGAAGTAGGTATGAGCTGGGATAGTCCGGCGGAATCAAAGGCTTTTCTAACAGATATTATATCCAAAACAAAATCAGTTGCCGAAAGTAAGGGATTGGGCGTTTTGTATTGGGAGCCCTTAGCTTATGGAAATTGGCAGGGCTACTCCTTGGGCGCTTTTGATAATAGTGGAAAACCTACAGCGGCTCTGGACGCATTTCGGTAGTACTACTTAAATAATGATTGAATATGGTTCGGTTCTTTTTCATTTTCCTGCTGGTAGTTGATGCTGCTATAGGTATGACGCAATCTTCACAACGTAAGCGTGTTAACTTTGACGAAGACTGGCGGTTCCATTTTGGAAATGCGGCAGATCCAACAAAAGATTTTAATTATCGTATAGCGCCCATTTTTGCCAAGTCCGGTGCTACTACCAATACAGCATTGGGTGTTGGCTTTAAAGACAGTTCGTGGCGGCAATTAGATCTGCCACACGATTGGGCCGTAGAACTACCTTTTGTTAATTCACCCAACTTCGATGTAATGGCGCATGGCTATAAACCAGTGGGTGGTTTGTTTCCAGAAACCAGTGTAGGTTGGTATCGTAAGCATTTCACCATAGCCCGTAAAGATTCAGGGCAGCGTTTCTCCGTTACATTCGATGGCATCTTTCGTGATGCCAACATATGGGTGAATGGCTTCTATCTTGGTAATAATCAAAGTGGCTACATCGGTGTTACATATGACATTACCGATTATATCAACTATGGCCGCGATAATGTGATTGCAGTGCGTGCCGATGCCAGTCAGTATGAAGGCTGGTTCTATGAAGGGGCCGGTATCTATCGTCATGTGTGGCTGAATAGTTATAACAATACACACGTTGCTAATGATGGCATTTTTGCCAGTGCTGAAGTGAAAGGCAATGCAGCAACCGTTAGTATTGAAACAACAATAGAAAACCAAGGGCAGGGGACGTCTGCTTGTACTGTTCAAACCTATGTGACTGAACGTAATGGTAAAGTTGTAGCTCAATCAAATGAACAACCTTTGACCTTGCTAACAATCGAAAGCAAAGCGGTTACGCAACAAGTAGCGGTTTCACAACCACACCTCTGGTCTTTAGAAGATCCTTACCTATACCGCGTTGTAACAATCATCAAACAAAATGGAAAAGTAATTGATCGTGTTCAGCATCGCTTTGGTATTCGCACTATTGATATCAAATGGAATGGTGTCTTTTTAAATGGCAAACACGTAAAAATTAAAGGCACTAACAATCACCAGGATCATGCAGGGATAGGTAGTGCCTTGCCGGATGCCATGCAGTATTACCGTGTGCGTTTACTAAAAGAGCTCGGCTCTAATTCCTACCGGGTGAGCCATAATGCTCCAACGCCTGAATTACTGGACGCCTGTGATAGTCTCGGCATGTTGGTGATTGATGAACAACGCTTACTCAATAGCAGTCCTGAGTATGTTTATCAATTGGAACGCATCATTAAGCGCGATAGAAATCACCCATCTGTTTTTCTATGGTCGATTGGCAATGAAGAAGGTTGGATTCAAACTACTACCATCGGCAAGCGTATTGCACAAAGCCTGTTACTGAAACAAAAAGAATGGGACCCTACCCGGACAAGTACCTATGCGGCCGACCTGCCGAATGTATTTAATGGAGTGAACGAAGTGATTCCTGTACGCGGATTCAATTATCGTGATTCTTTTGTGGCAGCTTATCATAAAGATCACCCCATGCAACCCATTATTGGTACTGAAATGGGGAGTACGGTAACCACGAGAGGAATTTATGAAGTGGATACTGCAAGGGCTTATGTGCCTGACCAGGACATCACTTCACCCTGGTGGGCCAGCACAGCGGAAGAGTGGTGGACGGAAGCGGCTGTTAATGATTACTGGTTAGGTGGGTATGTCTGGACTGGGTTTGATTATCGTGGCGAGCCAACGCCGTATCAATGGCCCAATGTTAATTCGCATTTTGGGGTAATGGATGTATGTGGCTTTCCTAAAAACATTTACTATTACTACCAGTCTTGGTGGACGGATAAAGATGTATTGCATCTATCTCCACACTGGAACTGGAAAGGAAAAGAGGGGCAGCTTATTGATGTTTGGGTAAACAGCAATGCCGATAATGTAGAATTGTTTTTAAATGGCAAGAGTCTAGGTAAAAAGGATATGCCACGCAACAAGCATTTGCAATGGAGTGTGCGCTATAAACCTGGGGTACTGGAAGCAGTGGCCTATAAGAAGGGAAAGAAGCTGACAAGCAAAGTAGAAACTACGGGTGCACCGGTTGCTATTATTTTGAAAGCGGATAGAAACAGTTTACTAGCCGACAATCAGGATGCAACAGTTGTTAACGTAAGTGTAGTCGATCAGCAGGGCAGGGAAGTACCTGATGCGGGAAACCAGATTCAATTCTCCCTAGCTGGTAGCGGTAAAATTATAGGTGTTGGTAATGGCGATCCCAGCAGCCATGAGCCGGATAAATATTTCAATGGCGCTTGGAAGCGCCAGTTATTCAATGGGAAATGCCAGGTGATCATTCAGGCAGGCAAAGAAAAAAGCCCGATACAACTAGAAGCTAAGAGTGAGGGCTTAAAGCCGGCCGTTGTATATTTTCAGCAAGAAATACTTTAAGACAATGATCTTTAGAGAAATAAAAAAAGGCAGCAATTTCGCTGCCTTTTTTTTATTGAACATCTTTTTGATTCTGAATAATAAAGGCAATAATCTCCTCCAGCTGGGTATCAATTCTGCTAATAGCATCTTGTATATCCTCGCGGCTCACCTGTGCGGCAAATGCGGGAGTCTTAAGTTTCTTCAAAATACTCTTTACATCCATGCCTTCATAGCGCGTTGGGCGGATCAGGGCTGCGGCATGAATAAAGCCGGAAAGCTCATCAAACACATAGATCATCTTATCCATGATAGTTTGGGGCTCAACACCGAAGTAACGGGGGCCATGGGAGGCAATACATTGGATAATAGCAGGATCTATCTGACGGCTCTCCAACTCTTCAATAATGATACGACAGTGACCTTCGGGGTGTTTTTCCCAGTCGGCATCGTGCAGCACACCAGCCAGCAACCATTTGTGGGCTTCGGTTTCGGGTAGCTTTTCCCGCTCCAGGGCCCAGGCTTTCATGACGGCACCTACCTGTTTCATATGCAGGCGCAGGCGTTCGTTGGCCACCCAGGCGTTCAATAATTCCAGGGCTTCGACTTCCGTTAATACGTTTCCAATATGGGCTGAATTGCCAAATTGGGTTCTTCCCAGCGACAGATTTACTTCCATTATTGTAAATGATATTCTTTGGTTAAAGCATCCGCCGGTATACGTAAAAGCTTGCTAAACAAGCGGATCATTGTAAGTGAAAGAGGTTGCTTATAATTCAGTACTTTACTGATGGTCCCTTTATCACCATATTCCTTGGCTAAGTCTGCAGGTTTATAGCCGAAATCTTCCATTCGGATTTTGATGATCTCAATTGGGTCTACATCAGGCAAGCTCCACTGTTTTTTCTCATACTGGTTAATAAGGAATGCTAAGAGGAGCATCTCTTTATAGGCAGAAGATCCTTCTTCTGCAGTATAAATTTCTTCAAAGCGTTGGGTGGCTTCGTGATACTCCTTTTCCGTTTCTATCAAAAACCACTGTTTCATGCTTGACGATTTTAAATTGTTTCTGGATCTATTTGATCATACTCATTATGCGTACCAATGAATCTGATTACCACAATTCCGCCATCATAATTTATAAATACAATGAGCCGGTAAGTATTGTGGAGTATTTCAAATCGGGCTCGGTTATTCTTAATGATTTTGGCTTTGGGAAAATCTTCTAATACATCTTGTTTCTTTTTCCATGAGGCCTGTTCTGTTACGCTTACCCAAGCGGCCAAACTCTTACGAGAATCTGCATGTTTTTTCCCAAATTCATTTAGCTTGTTCAAATTGACAATGAGCATGACAATTCCTTTAAGATTAATTCGATCTTATTTTTGGTCGATTTTTTCTTGAACCGTCGCTTATCGTCCCTGACAAGCTTACTTTTCAATAAGTGCGTGCAAAGTAGTAAAAAAGTTGGTTATTTGCCAACTTTTTAGCCGATGCCACTAAAAGAACAATTTATAGTAATGGTCAAAACAGAACATTTATACTTAAAAGCACAAGATTTTTGTTAAGTATTTTAAAAAGGGTTCAAAATTATTATTGTTTATCAATAAGTTACAAAGGTGCTCTGCAAAATAGTGGGTGTTTTTCTTGGCTGTCACGAAGATAAATGAGTATTTTCGCGCCTCAATTTTAAAAAGTCAGGGGATGGCCTGACATAAAACTCAAATCATGAGCAAATTACATTTTACAACAAAACATGCGAATGCGGCTACCGTACAACGCAACTGGTACGTTGTTGACGGTACCAATCAAACCGTGGGACGTATGTGTGCTCGTATTGCTGCAATCTTACGTGGCAAGAACAAAGCATACTACACCCCTCACGTAGACACTGGTGACTACATTATCGTTATTAACTGCGATAAGGTAAAGCTGACTGGTAACAAAATGGATGAGAAACTGTACGATCGTTACAGTGGTTACCCAGGCGGACGTAAAGAAGAAACAGCGAAAGACCTGTTGAAGCGTCGTCCAGAAGTGTTGATCGAGAGAGCGGTGAAAGGTATGTTGCCTAAAAATCGTTTAGGCCGCCAGATGTACAAAAAATTATTTGTATACGCCGGTGTTCAACATCCGCATACTGCACAACAACCAAAGGAATTAAAATTCTAATTCCAAATTCCAAATTTCTAATTCCAAATACTACATAAATGGAAAAGCAAAAAAATAGTGTTGGTCGCCGTAAAGAAGCCGTAACGCGTGTATTTATCGCTAAAGGCAGCGGTGCTATCACTGTAAACGATAAAGACTACAAACAATATTTTTCACTGGTTTACTTACAGAACCAAGTGGAAAGACCTTTAAAGACTGTTGAAGTTGCGGATAAATATGATATAAAGATCAATGCAACGGGTGGTGGTGTTAAAGGCCAGGCTGAAGCCGCAATGCTGGGTATTGCCCGTGCATTGGTAGAGGTAAATCCTGAGTTTCGTCCTGCTTTAAAAGCAGCCGGTTTACTGAAACGTGATCCACGTTCTGTAGAGCGTAAGAAATTCGGTCATAAGAAAGCCCGTAGAAGCTTCCAGTTCTCTAAACGTTAATACCAATTTGAGATTTGATATTGGATGTTTGACATTCTGGTATCAAATCTTCAATCTCAAATTTCAAATTATAAACTTCAAATTATCCAATAAATGGAACAAAATACTTCCCTTCAACAACAACTCCTCGAAGCAGGTGTACACTTCGGTCACCTGAAGAAGAAGTGGAATCCAAAGATGTTACCTTTCATCTTCGCTGAGAAGAAAGGTATTCACATCATTGACCTGAATAAAACAACAGAGGCTATGCAGGAAACTGCCGCTGCCCTGAAACAAATCGCTCGCAGCGGTAAAAAGATCTTGTTTGTAGGTACTAAGAAGCAAGCTAAAGATATCGTTACTGAATGCGCTCAGCGTGTAAACATGCCTTACGTAACCGAGCGTTGGTTAGGTGGTATGTTAACCAACTTTAACACTGTTCGTAAGAGCGTGAAGAAAATGCAGAGCATTGAGAAAATGCTGGGTGATGGTTCTTTTGACTCTATCACTAAGAAAGAGCGTTTGACTTTAACTCGCGATAAAGATAAAATGGAGAAAGTATTAGGTGGTATCGCTCAATTAGGCCGTGTACCTGCTGCTTTATTCATCGTTGATATCGGTCATGAGCACATCGCTTTAGCAGAAGCTAAGCGTTTAAACATCACTACTTTCGGTATCGTAGATACAAACTGCGATCCTAACAAAGTAGACTTCGCTATCCCTGCGAATGATGATGCTACAAAATCTATTGCTATCGTTACTAACTATATCGTTGCTGCTATTGCAGAAGGTTTAGCTGAGCGTCAAGCGGCTAAAGAAGAAGATGGTGATGAAGCAGCTACTGATCAGGAGAACGAAAGAAGAGCTGCCCGCTTAGAAGCTGAAGCTCAAGCTGAAGGTGGCCGTGGCCGTGGTGGTCGTGGTGGCCAAGGCGGTGGCGCTAACCGTGGTGCTGGTGGTGGTACCGGTCGTGGTCCTGGCGGTGGTGGCGCAGCTGGTGGTCAGCGTCGTCGTACACCGGGTCAAGGCGGTGGCGTAGGCCGTGGTCCTGGCGGTGGTAAAAGATAAGGTTAGTCGTTGATAGGTTGACAAGTTAACAAGGTTAACTCCTCAATCTTCCAACGTTTCTTTATCATTTCTTCTACTACAAATCATAGTATTGAACATAAAGAAATGTGCCGATGATAACTCATTGGCACATTTTCAAATAGTCTAATCTTCAAATTAAGAATTATGTCAACTGTAACAATTACAGCTCAAGATATTAATAAGCTACGTCAGGCTACTGGTGCAGGTATGATGGATTGCCGCAAAGCATTAACTGAAACAAACGGTGACTTTGAAGCAGCTATCGACTGGTTACGTAAGCAAGGTCAGAAAGTTGCTGCTAAGCGTAGCGACCGTGAAGCTAAAGAAGGTGTAGTTATCGCTAAAACAACTGCTGATAACAAAACTGGCTTCATTGTTAGTGTTTCTTGCGAAACTGACTTCGTATCTAAGAATGCTGATTTCGTAGCTTTTGCACAAAGCATTGCTGATGCTGCTGTGGCTAACAACGTGAAAAGCGTTGAAGAGCTGAATGAAGTATCTGTAAATGGTCAGAAAGTCGCTGACCTGATCAACGATAAATTAGCTTCTATCGGTGAGAAGATCGGTGTTAACCGTTTTGAGCGTGTAGAAGCTCCTTATGTTGCTTCTTACATTCACGGTGCTAACCGTATGGGTGTATTAGTTGGTTTCAACAAAGATGCTGGTGAAGCTGGTAAAGATGTAGCTATGCAAATTGCTGCTATGAACCCGGTTGCTATCGATGAAACTTCTGTTCCAGCTGATGTAGTTGAAAGAGAAAAAGCAATCATCTTAGACGTGATCCAGCAAGATCCTAAAATGGCTGGTAAGCCGCAGGATATGCTAGAAAAGATCGCTCAAGGTAAACTGAATGCTTTCTTCAAAGAGAATACCCTATCAGCACAAGCTTTCGTAAAAGATAGCTCTAAGTCTGTAGGTGATTACCTGAAAAGCGTTGACAGCGATCTGAAAATTACAGAATTCAAACGCGTAGCGTTAGGATAATCAGTAATAAATTGTTTTTAGAAAGGAGTCTTTTATAGACTCCTTTTCTATTTGTATGATGCTCATATTATGAAAAAGTATTTTTTCTATTGGAGTTGCCTGTTGGGGCTAGCGGCTTGTCAAAGCATTCCCAAGGCAGATAAGGCTGTTATTGTTTCCAAACAGCAGGTTGTTGCAAGCAGTAGCCAGGCCGTTGTATTTAAAGTGGATACAGCTAGCAGCAGCATAATATGGATAGGCACCAAGCCCACTGGCTTCCACACGGGAACTTTCAGATTAGATCAAGGCGTGATTCTACTGGCAGATCATGTTATTAGTAGCGGTGAATTTAGTATTAATGTTGCTTCACTCAGTAATAAGGATTTGCAGGGCGATTCGAAGAAAAAACTCGAGGACCACTTAAAAAGTGCTGATTTTTTTGATGTAGCCAACTATCCTACTGCCCGCTTTGAGATTACCCATATTAGCCTTTATGATAGCACACAGGTAAAGAGTTTGATGGATAGTGCTACACATTTGATCAGCGGTAATCTGACTTTAAAAGAGCAAACAAGAAATATCACCTTTCCCAGTATTGTACGATTGACGGATACCAGTTTAGAAGCGTCTGCCTATTTTCTCATAGACCGTACCCAATGGGGATTGAACTATGGTAGTGATCGATCGTTGCAGGATCGGTTTATTCGTCCAGAGGTTGCCATTCAGCTATCTATTAAGGCGACAAGATCAGAACCATGATGAGAATCCCGGAGTTTTAGATTTCTAATTTCAGAATTTAAAAGCAATTGGGTTGATAATAGGTGAAGCTGGTAAATAATTGCCGGCTTTTTCTATGCTCATCCTATAATACTAGCGTTTCATACCTATTTGTGGCATACTACGAATGTGTTCGTCTAATATTGCAGAAAAGCTTTTAGATGAAAAAAGTATTGGGCTTTCTAAGCTTGCTGGGCATTGTTACCTCGCTTTCGGCACAAACGAAGATCTATTTGCACCTGGATACTTCTGTACACCAAACTTTAACAGGACGTCTTTTGTTATTTACGACTACAGATACTGTTAAAGGTGTACCTGATCAACCGAATTACAAGCAGCCCGTTTTTGCAGTTAATGTGACCAATTGGAAGAAGGATAGTGTGTTGGTTATAGATCAGCAAGCGGAAGCTTTTTCCACCCATTTGCAAGATCTTCCAACAGGCTATTATAAGATTGCTGCCTTTATGGATGCCCACCCTGAAGAGCGCGGTGGTTATAATGTAGGCAACGTATACTCTAGGAAGAACGCCCTCTTACACATAAAAACAGAAGGAGTGAACGAAGCGCATTTGTACATGGATGGTCAGATAAAACCCCGGCCCTTCAAGGAAAACGATTCGTTGAAATTGCTAGAACTTAAAAGCAGTTTGTTAAGTAGCTTTCATCATAAAGATGTATTTGTAAAAGGAGCTGTCATATTACCTGCCGGCTACGATGCCAATAGCACACAAACCTATCCGGTGGTTTATATCATACCTGGTTGGGGCGGTACACATTTCGACGCTATGAGCAGCGGACCACGTAAACGTTATGGCATCGGAATGGGGCAGCCAAAGATCTATGTTTATTTGAACCCCGAGACACAAACTCCTTGGGGGCTACACGCTTTCGTGGACTCACGTGTAAACGGACCTTGGGGTAAGGCCTTGGTGAATGAGGTAATACCCTACATTCAAAAGAACTATCATGGAACAACAAGTCCCAATCAGACTTTTGTAATGGGACAGAGCTCGGGCGGTTATCCTTCTTTATGGCTGCTGCTAAACTACCCGAAAGCCTTTGGAGGTGGGTGGGCGATATCGCCAGATCCGGTTGATTTTAGCAATTTTTCTGGTATTGACTTCTATGCTAAAGACGTCAATTTTTATACTTACAATGATGGAACGCTGGTGCCATACGATATGCGAAAAGGTCAAGCGCAAGGCACTATGAAGCAAAACATCCAGATTGAGTTGTTTAGCGACGACGGCGGTCAACAAGTTTCTTTTGAAGCGGAATATGGCAAACTGGGAACAAATGGAAGACCGCAACCCTTATTTGATCGCATAACTGGAAGAATTGATAAGCAGGTATTGGCCAATTGGAAAGTTTACGATATGGGCCTGTTTATTCAAAAACATTGGAAAAAAATGGATAAGGACTTAAAGGGGAAGATTCATGTTTATGCTGGTGCCGAGGATAACTTCTTTTTAAACAAATCAGTAGAAGCATTTAAAGCCAAAGCCGATAAGCTGCAAGCCGATATGGTGGTGGAGGTGATACCCGGTGCTGATCATTGGTCTATCTGGAGCGAAAGCCTTACCAAGCGCCTTCAAAGTGAAATAGATACATTGATCATTCAAAACAAAAGCAGAGATTCACGTTCTCTATAGGTGTTTAAGATTTACCAAAAAGCGTAAAGTTCAATTGCGCCAAACACCAGGCTGTTAAAGGCATGAAAACAAAAAGCGGCAATGCTGCAAATAAAGAGACGCTGTAAGCCATTGCTAACACAAAACCTAATAAATACAAAGGATATAGTAACATGGGCAGGGCGTGTAATACTGAATCGAAATGACCACTTTTCTTAAACAAGGCATTCGTAACCAACCGAGCGAATACATATAAAGGATAATGGAGCAGCAGGCCAACTAGTGCGGGAAAAAAGAGCAATACCCGCTTCCATAGAGATACTGTTGGTTTAAAATACTGCTTGTACACCGGATCTTTTTCTGAAGGGATCTCGTATACCAGTGATTGCAATTGGTTTTTCAGTTCGGTGTTAAAATAAAGGTTTTGCTTGCCGTCAGTTTCATGGCCGGCTACTACTTCATGAGAGAATGGGTTTCCAAAAAGCAGGTGCACTTCTTTTCCAAACTTCTTAAATGAATCATAATTAATACCCACTGGTAATACCTGTAAGGGAATGTCTTGTTGCCAGGCGCTGGTAGCCAGGCGGGCTGTTCCTTTGGGTAGGGGGCGCAAGTGCCATTCGTTTTCGCATAGGCCTTCGCTGAAGATCAGTACAATGCCGTTTTTCTTAAAAATCTCAATGCAGGAGGCAAAGGTGGTGTAATTATGTTCCAGGTTTTCAGCCCCCTCACGTGTGCGGTAAACCGGGGCCAGGTGTAGCCAGCGTAACATTCTATTGGCCCAAGGGTGTTTAAATGCATCGCCGCGGGCCAATGAATATATATGTTGGTCAAACAGCGTGGTTAGTATAATACCATCTAAAAAGGAGTTTGGGTGATTGGCAGAAAGTAACAGCGGGCCGCGGGCCTTTAAATACTGGGGCTTATTAATAATGATCGTTGAGCAATAGAGCCGGATAGCCAGTCGGGCATAACTTTTCAGTAACCAAAAAAACACGGGTGAATATAAGCTATTCTGGATTGGCAGATCAACGGCTTAAAAAGAAGAAAATCGTTGATGCCAATTAATAAATTTGCTTTTCTATTTTTTTTATGTTGATGAGCAAGCATTAAGGGTTTTTAACATCAGTGGAGCTGAATTAAACCATTTGTAGGGTTATTATGACAGGAAAGTTTCGAGCCTAGGTCGAAATTTTTATAATATACCTGTAAAATCCCCTATTCTTGCAGAGTTTTTCTTTCCCGATATAAATTATTTGCATCAAATTTGCAAGCAAACCGATTACCTTTCAATCCAATACAGCAGCATGGGACTTTTTAACTGGTTTACGCAGGAGATAGCAATAGACTTAGGAACGGCCAATACACTAATTATACATAATGATGAAGTTGTAGTAAACGAACCGTCCATTGTAGCGTTAAACCGCAATAATCCAAAAGAAGTATTAGCAGTAGGCAAGCGTGCTCTGATGATGCACGAAAAAACGCACGAGAGCATTAAGACCATTCGTCCGTTAAAAGACGGTGTAATTGCCGACTTTAACGCTGCGGAACTGATGCTGCGTGAAATGATCAAGCTGGTTTATCCCAAAAAGCCGTTATTTCCACCAAGCTGGCGCATGATGATCTGCATTCCTTCCTCTATTACCGAGGTAGAAAAGCGTGCTGTGCGTGATAGTGCGGAACAGGCTGGTGCCAAGGAAGTATACCTGATTCACGAGCCTATGGCCGCTGCTTTAGGTATCGGTATCGATGTGGAAGAACCGGTTGGTAACATGATCATTGACATTGGTGGTGGTACAACAGGTATTACGGTGATTGCCTTGGCAGGCATTGTTTGTGACCAATCTATCCGTATTGCGGGAGATGAGTTTACGGCAGATATCATGGAAGCGCTGCGTCGTTATCATAGTTTATTGATTGGTGAGCGTACGGCTGAACAGATCAAGATCCAGATCGGTGCTGCCATGAAAGATCTGGAAAACCCACCAGATGATATTCCTGTAAATGGTCGTGACCTGGTAACCGGTATTCCTAAGCAGATTATGGTAGGCTTCCAGGAAATTGCTGAAGCCCTTGATAAATCGATCTTTAAAATTGAAGAAGCTATTCTGAAGGCATTGGAACAAACACCTCCGGAGTTGGCTGCTGATATTTACCGCCGCGGTTTGTACCTGACAGGTGGTGGTGCCTTGCTGAAAGGTTTGGACAGACGCTTAAGCCAAAAGATCAAGTTACCTGTACACGTAGCAGACGATCCACTGAAGAGTGTGGTACGTGGTACTGGACTGGCTTTAAAGAACTACGAACGTTATCCTTTTGTAATGAGATAAAAATGCTTCATGCTACACGCTTCACGCTGCAAGCATGTCTTGCCTAGCGTGAAGCGTGTAGCATATAGCTTACAGCTTTCCACCGCATGCGCAACATCTTCCTCTTTATAAGACGCTATTTTGTCTTTCTTATCTTCCTGGTTTTACAAGCCGTAGCGATATGGATGTTGTTTAGCTATAACCGCTTTCACCGCGCAATAGGATTAGGGTTAGCCAGTGAGGTAACCGGTAGTATCAATGCGCAGGTAGATAAAGTGGATGACTACTTTCATTTGCGTGAGGAAAACCGCCGTGTACACAGCATGAACGATTCGCTTCTGAACCTTTTACGCGAAAACTTTAGTTCGGCCGACACCATGCAACGTATGGTGGTCGATACATTGCGTTTTGACTCTGTGATTCAATTCCGCCGCTATATCTATCGCGATGCTAAGGTGGTGTTTAACTCCGTTAATTCTGAAAATAACTACCTGCAATTAAGCCGTGGTGCCAATAAGGGTGTGACGGATAATATGGCTGTTATCAACTCTGATGGTGCTATTGTAGGCTTGGTGGTAAATACCAGTCCACACTTTAGCCAGGTAATGAGCCTGTTGCATACAAAAAGCCGTATACCTGCCATGCTAAAAGGATCTAACGTATCGGGTACGGTGCGTTGGGATACCAAAGATCCACGCTTTTTGAACCTGGAAGGTATCAGCCGTGATGTGGCCGTAAAGAAGGGTGATACGGTATTGACCAGCCGCTATTCTTACAACTATCCACCGGGCTTTATTATTGGTCGAATTGAAACCATTGAAACCGAAAAAGCAACTGGTTTTTATAAATTACAAGTTCGCTGCGCTACCAACTTCAATAGTTTACAGCAAGTGTTTGTTATTGAAAACCTGCAACGCGCCGAGCAAGTGCAGTTAGAAAAAGACACGGAAAAGAAAATGGAACAGGAAAGGAGGACGACTAAATGAGTGATCTAGTAAAGAATATCTTCCGGTTGGCCATTTTTATATTGGTTCAGGTGTTTGTGCTGAATAAGATCCCTCACTTGCATCAATTTGTGGTTCCTTACCTCTATTACCTGTTTATTCTTTGGTTGCCCTTTACCATACCGCGCATGGGGTTATTGGGTATTGGTTTTATAACCGGGTTGCTGCTGGATTATTTTATGATGACACCAGGTTTGCATACGGCAGCCTGTGTATTAATTGCCTATGTACGTCCTTTCCTAATCAACCTGATGATTGTAAAGGATACCTCTGAGTTGACTTATCATGAGCCATCTCCAAGAGGAATGGGATGGGGGCCTTATTTTATTTATGTATTCATTTTGACCCTGCTGCACCATATCTACCTGGTGTTTTTGCAGTGGCTGGACTTTGGTACCTTCCTTACTTTTTTAATAAAAGTAGGCGCTACTACCGGTATCAGTATGTTGCTGATACTGACCGTGGAACTGCTTTTCCCACGCCGGTTGAAGTATCGTACCAATACAGCCTAAGTCATTAACTACCCTTTATTGCTTGTTGTGCACAATGCTATCTTTTGAACGATGAGCGCCACTTGTGCTTTTGCGTGTTTTAGGATCAGTAGCAGTTGATGCATTCGTGTCCGGCTTTCGCATGCCGGCTGATTCAGTAATAGATTGGCTTCCGGTATTGCTGTTGATTGTTGTTGCTGTATCCACACCCATATTACTTTGTACCGCTGTATCCACTGGCATGGTGGTGGTATCTGTTGTTGGATCACCGTCCGTTGCATTACCGCAACTTGCCAGCGCCCAAACAACGCCAGCCATATAAACTATCCGTTTCATAATACTCGTTTAATAGTCTAGCAATTGACACAATTACTTTGCCATTCCATAAACCTGTTGTTGTGCTATTGCGAAGGCTGTTGTATTGTTGTGTATGAAAACGCTTTTGCTATTGCATGGGGCTATTGGCAGTAGTGCCCAGCTGGAAATGCTAAAGAAGAAGCTTGAATCTTCTTATAAGGTGTACACATTTAATTTACCCGGACATGGCGGCACTGCACTTCCCCAGGAGTTTAGCATACCCACTTTTGCCAATATTGCAAGGACGTATATACGCTTGGAAGGGCTTAGCAGTATTTCAATAGTAGGATATAGCATGGGAGGATATGTGGCAATGTACCTGGCAAGGCACTACCCGGGGTTTGTTGAAAAAGTAGTAACACTGGCAACAAAGTTTGAATGGGACGAAGCCATTGCTGCCAGGGAAGTTAAAATGCTGCAACCCGATGTAATAGAACAAAAGCTGCCCGCCTTTGCTAAAACCTTAGAAGAACGCCACGCACCTGAGGATTGGAAACAGGTGTTGGACAAAACCAAGGACATGCTCTTGGGATTAGGGAAACATAATGAGTTATCACTGGAGGATTACACTTTTATACGAACGCCTGTTCAATTGCTCCTCGGCGACCGCGATAAAATGGTAGGGCTGGAAGAAACCCTAGCGGTATACAAGCAATTGCCCAATGCCCAGTTGGGCATTTTGCCTGGAACGCCCCATCCGATAGAGCAGGTAGATGCAGAGCTATTAGCGTTTCATGTAAGACGGTTTATAGGATAAGTCTTGCAGGTGCACGCCCCCGGCCCCTAAAGGGGAGCGTCCACGCTTCTAAGAATCACAGAGAAACATTATCTGAACCGGGATTTGGGGAGATTCAGGGATTAAAGGAAAGCTGGGCTGTATTTTGTATCTTTAGGGTCTTCTTTTAAGGTGTTTTCTGCCTTTCTTATTACACATTTCTTTACTATCTCTTACAGTTTATAGCGGGGACTGGATGACGACATAGGGCTCTAGTTATGGGTGAGGTAGGGCTGTGGTAGGGGCCGAAGGATCGGCCGAAGGATCGGCCGAGGTACGGGTGAGGTACGGACTTCATACGGAGTTAGTATGGACCTGATACGGAGTAACCTAGTCTTCCATACGGAGTAACCATGAAGGGACAGAGGAGGAGCCATGAAGGGACGTAGGAGTCGCAGGCAAGGAAGTACCAAGGATTAATGGGATTTGGGGAAGGATTGGCAGGATTAGATGGATAGATCAGGTTTTAGGGCAGTGTTCCTTTGAGGTTTAGACTTGCTTTAATGCAAGAGCAGACCCTGAAACGAGTTCAGCGTGACAGTAAAAGTCATTAGACTAGCTGTCAGATTTTAGGTGTGAATCTCTGAGATCCTTCGCTATCGCTCTGGATGACAAAAGCAAGAGGCATTATAATAGCAATCATTTCCTCTCTTTGGGTATTGAGTATTGCGAATTAAGCATTGAACATTTTCTTCATTATTTCTTATTCCTTTTTCTGCTACATCCTGCTAATCCATTCTAAATCCCATTAATATGCGGTCCTCCTTTTCTCCTTTGCTCTGTGCGAACCCCTTCTCTTTTTCTCCTGTCCCTCTTTAACCTCTTAGCCCTTTAACAGGGTGTTTTCAAAAAACTCAGGCTTTGCAACGTAAAATCGCCAATTTCCTCCTACCTTTGCCGTCCTTTCACAAAGCCCACGGGTGTGGTGACCTGTAGGTAGCGACTGAAACAAGCCTGGCTCTCCACAGGCGATTTAGTAAAAACGTGAAAAAAACTTATTAAAAGATGAAACGTACATTTCAACCGCACCGCCGCCGCCGCAAAACCGTTCATGGTTTCCGTAAGCGTATGCAAACAGCTAATGGTCGTAAAGTATTAGCTAGCCGCCGCGCTAAAGGCCGTCATAAACTGACTGTAAGCGACGAGAAGCGATTAAAGTAATAGTATCGAGTAAGTACTGAAAATCATTCAGCCTCCCGCTTATGCAGGAGGCTTTTTTATTACTTCGACAATCAAATACCATCCGGCAGTATACCTACCATAAAAAAGAAAAGCTCAAAAAGCGCAAAGACATTGAAACCCTCTTTAAAGAGGGCAAAACCTTTGGGGCTTACCCGCTGCGGGTTTATTACCGGGTCGAAGTTCCTGAAGGTAATGGTGGTATAGAGCTGCAAGCCGGGGTATCGGTGTCTAAAAAGTATTTTAAACGGGCGGTAGACCGTAACCGGATCAAACGCCTGCTGCGGGAAGGCTATCGACTCCAAAAAGGCGGACTGGTTCTTGCCTTACAAACGAAAGGTGTAACAGTGCACCTGTTTATCATATTTACAGGTAAAGAATTGCCTTCTTTTGAAGAGGTAAAGACAAAATTGAAAACGGTACTTCAGCGTTTAGAAAAAGAAATATGCACGACGTGAAAAAGCTGACTCAACTATTGGCCCTGCCATTCATCTTTCTGATTCGCTTTTACCAAAAAGTGATCTCTCCCTTTCTGGGACCGCAGTGTCGCTATACGCCCACCTGCTCGCAATACGGATTAGAAGCCTTTAAGAAGTATGGTTTGTTCAAGGGTTTCTGGCTTACTATCAAGCGCATTGGCCGTTGTCATCCCTGGGGTGGTAGTGGGTATGATCCGGTGCCGTAAACCCCCTGTCCCCCTAAAGGGGAGACTAAGGTCTAAGTGTTCCTTTTTATAAAAAGAGTCATTTAAAAATTATCTATATAAACAAGAACGCCTTCCATTGGAAGGCGTTCTTGTTTATATTACTATATTAGGCTGTTTGCTTTGCAAAAGTATGTAACGCCTTAGTCTCCCCTTTAGGGGGACAGGGGGCCTTACTTGCTCGCATTTTCAAAACGCTCGCTCACCTTGTTCCAGTTGATCACGTTCCAGAAAGCATTCAAGTATTCAGGACGGCGGTTTTGATATTTTAGGTAGTAAGCATGCTCCCATACGTCAACACCTAAGATTGGCGTGCCTTTTACTTCAGCTACATCCATCAGTGGGTTGTCCTGGTTAGGGGTAGACGTTACTTCCAGTGCACCGTTTCTAACAATCAACCATGCCCAGCCGCTACCAAAGCGGGTAGTACCTGCTGCATTCAACTTTTCTTTAAACGCATCGAAAGAACCAAAGGCCTGGTTGATAGCATCAGCTAAACGGCCAGTTGGCTGTCCACCAGCATTAGGTGCTAAGATCTCCCAAAAGAAAGAGTGGTTCCAGTGGCCGCCACCGTTATTGCGTACGGCTGGAGAAATGCTACCTGCATTGGCAACCAGTTCTTCCAAGCTTTTATTCTCATGTTCAGTGCCTGCAATGGCTTTATTTAAGTTGTCTACATATGCCTGGTGGTGCTTACCATGGTGAATTTGCATGGTTTGCGTATCAATATGCGGCTCTAGCGCATCGGGTGCGTAGGGCAAAGGAGGAAGTGTAAATGCCATAACTGTCGATTTTAAGTTTACAAATTAAAAATTGAAGTCCTATGAATTGCAAATGTATTAAAGGAAATGGGGAATAACGGCCTTCCTTAGGTTTCCGTTGTGCTAAATAAACATTCGACCGCTTATAAAATGTATTTGTCGAATAGAAACGGCAAAGCTCTGCTGTAATGAAAAATTGACTAATTTCCTCGCAATCAAACTAGACTTCAATGAGACGATTACTGCTTTGCATGGCAATGACATTACTGTTTTTGCCACAACTACTGCTAGCCCAATCGCGCCAGGTAACTGGTACGGTAAGGGGGGAGAAAGGGGATCCGATGCCCTTTGTTTCTGTTCTTGAAAAAGGAACAAAAAACGGAACTACCACCAATGATAAGGGTGAGTTTACAATCACTGTTACCTCTAATCGCCCTGTATTAGTTATTTCCTATACTAGTATGCAACCACAAGAGATTGTGGTAAACGGCCGCGATGTTGTTAACGCCACACTTCAACCAGATGCACAGGCACTCGATGAAGTCATTACCGTGGCTTACGGAACTGCTAAAAAAGGTAGCTTCACCGGCTCCGCTACTGTGATCGATGAAAAACAGATCAAAGAACAGCCAACTACTTCTTTTCAAAATGCCCTTATTGGGAAGGCCCCGGGGGTGCAGGTTACTGCTGCATCAGGCCAGGCTGGCTCTGTTGCCAGCATTCGCATCCGTGGTATCGGCTCTATGAGCGCTTCCAACGAACCACTGTACGTAATTGATGGTGTGCCGATAACATCCGGCAACTCGGGCCAGCTGAGCGATTACATTTATTCTACCAACAACGTAATGAATACGCTCAACCCGGCCGATATTGCTTCTATCACCATTTTGAAGGATGCTGCTGCCGCTTCGCTATATGGTTCAAGGGCTGCTAATGGTGTAGTGGTGATCACTACCAAGCAGGGCAGGTCAGGCAAGCCAAAAATCAATTTGCGTTCTTCCATAGCTCTTACACCGTCTTGGGCAACCGATAATTATGAAACAGCCAGTGTACAGGAGCAGGTAAATATGCTGTACAGCATCCTTTACGATTCGCGTATTTCAGCAGGTAGAACACCGGCACAAGCTAACGAACAAACCCTGATGAGATTGAATTCCAGAAACTGGTCACCTGGAGCCAGCTATGGAAATCCTACCACTGCCTACGGATTTGGGATCCATGGTTACGAATTTTCTACCCAGGGAACCGGCATGTATGAGAACGTCATTATCAAAGGCAAGACTGACGGGATTGAAAACCGGGAAGGAAAATATTTTGATTGGGAAGATGCCCTATTCAGAACCGGCGTTTATCAAACCAACGACCTTTCGGTTAGCGGTGGTGATCAAAACACAAAGTATTATACATCTCTTTCTTACACAAAGGATAACGGTCGCATAAAAGTGAATGACTTTGACCGTATATCTGGCCGTGTGAACCTCTCTCAGGGTATTGGTAAATACGTTGACTTCAATTCCAGTATTAATGTTGCCAAAACAACCAAGTCGGGTTATAACGATACCCGGAATACCGGCGGTAACTATTTTATGCAAACCCGCAATTTATTGTGGCCGCTCTACTGGCCTACCGATTATAAAACGGGTAAGCCCTATTCTGATCGTTACGGAAGCCTTGCTCAAAATGGCTTGTATTACGATAATGAGTGGGAGAATAAAACTTCAGATTTCCGGACGTTGATTAATGAGTCTGTTGTGGCTCATATCCTGCCATCGCTTGATCTGAAGACCGTATTCTCATATGATAATGTACAAACGAAGGATCATCTTTATTATAGTGCAAAACATTTCAATGCATCTGCCACTAACGGTAGTGTTTCCGAAATGAGTACCAATTCAACCAGGCTGGTGTCATCTACCACAGCGAATTACAAAAAAGCTTTTGGTGCAAGTAATATAGATGCCCTTGTAGGTTACGAAGCGGAAAAAAACACCACCGATTTTCTAAGGTCTAGCGGCACTGACCTGCCTTCCAGCGCTTTGCATACGGTGGCTACTGCCGGTAAACGAGATGCCAACGCTTATTCCTGGGGCAATGCTATGAACTCCATATTGTCCAGAGTAGAGTATAATTATGATCAAAAATATTCCGCGTCTGCATCCTTCCGCCGCGATGCATCTTCCAAACTGGGACCTGATGTCCGCTGGGGCAATTTTTGGTCTGTTTCAGGTGCATGGAAGATCGACAGGGAATCGTTTATGAGCAATGTAGATTACATCAGTAACCTACGGTTAAGGGCATCCTACGGTATTAATGGAACACTGCCTCCTGGCGATTTTGCTTGGCGCCCGCTAGCTGGCTATGGCAATCAGTATATGACACAGGCCGGCGGTGGCATTAGCTCAATTGCCGATAAAAATCTGAGATGGGAAACCAACTATGTTACCAACGTAGGTTTAGAATTTGGCCTGTTTGCTCAACGCCTGTATGGTACCATCGAGTATTTCAACCGCGACTCAAGAGACCTGTTGCAGAATGTGCCTATTTCCAGGGTTACGGGTTTTTCATCCACGCAAAGGAATGTGGGTGCAATGAACAACACCGGATTGGAACTCAGTTTGGGTGGAGATATCGTTCGCAAAAACAAACTGAGATGGAGTGTGAATGCCAATGCATCGTTTATCCACTCTGAAATAACTAAGCTTTATAGAAGCGCTAATGAAGACAAAGGTGGCGATATCATTTGGTATGATCCTACCGGTGGCGACGCCAGAGCGCAATATATTTACAGAGAAGGTGAATCTACCTATTCATTCTATGGTTATGAGTGGGCTGGCGTAGATCCTGCCAATGGAAAGAACCGTTGGTATGTAAATGATCCTAACAATAAATCAACAGGTGACTTCCAGTTGGACGGCAGAGGCGCCACTTACAACTATAGTAAGGCCAACTATGTGATCTTAGGAAGTGCCTTGCCAAAAGTCTATGGCGGTTTCAATACCGACCTGCAATATGGTAACCTTACCCTGGGCGTCAATTTTATCTATAAGTTAGGAGGCAAACTTTATGATGGCGCCTTCAAGGATATGGCAGATGATGGATATTACTGGGAGCGCATTCGCTCAGAGGATTTATATGAGAATATGTGGACCCCTAGTAACACTAACGGTTCCTTGCCTAAGCTGGATGGTAACGACCTGACAGATCCAATGCAATACAGCAGCCGTCAAATGCACGACGCCAGCTTCTTAAGATTAAAAACGCTTTCGCTGGGGTATAATTTGCCACGTACACTCATAAACAGAGTTGGTCTTTCCAGCGCCAGAGTTTATGCAAATGGTACCAACCTGTTAACCTTCTCTAAGTACAAGCTTGCCGATCCGGAAGTGAACAACTATGGTACAAGAGGATGGGAAACTCCTTATGGCAAAACGTACACTTTTGGTATTGAATTAGGTTTCTAAACCCTCTAAAGATTTTAAAATGAGAAAGTACAATATATTATTTGCAGCCCTTTTGCTGTTAGGATTCACCTCATGTAAAAAGGATTTCCTGGACGTGAAGCCGACCAACGCAGGTGATGCTGAAACGGCTATACAAACGGCTGCAGACGCAAAAGTTATGATCAATGGTCTTATGAGTAAAATGGCCAGCTCCGCCTATTATGGAAGAGATTTTATCTTATATGGCGATGTAAAGGGCGGCGATCTAGCCGTTTATTCCCAGGGCAGGGGATTGGATGCTCTTTACACGTTCAATCATTCCAAGACATCCAGCAGCTTTTCGGGTTTTTGGAACCAAATCTATCACACTATTTTACAGGCTAATAACATTATAACAAGCATTGACCGGCTGAAAGCTGCAGGAACCACGGAGAACTTTGACAATTACAAGGGGCAGGCCCTTACAGCAAGAGCCCTGATGTATTTTGACCTGGTGCGTCTCTACGGCAAGCCCTATTTGCTGGATAAGTCTTCTTATGGTGTACCTAATATCACCTCACCTATCGCTGCAACAGCACAACCGCTGCGTGCCACTGTGGAAGAGAATTATACTCAAATTCTGAAGGATTTAAAAGAGGCCGAGCCACTGCTGCCGAAGGCAAAATCAAACGGCTATTTAAATTACTACGCCAACAAAGCTATACAGGCCAGGGTTTATCTTAATATGGGTAATTCTACCGAAGCCTTGAGTGCTGCGGAAGTCATCATTAAAGACAAGGTATATAAGTCGTACACCAATGCTGAGTGGGTAAATTCATGGAAAGCACAGTTTGGTACTGAGTCAATTTTCGAATTGGGTATTTACCCCAATGAGAGCGATTTAGGCAACAGTTCTTTAAGCATCTATCTGCGCCGCAAAGGACATAGTAGCAGTCAAGCTTTAGGCATGTTTATGGCCAGCGATTATTTCCTCAATAGGCTAAAGCAGGATCCAACTGATGTAAGATGGGGTGTTATGAGCTTTGATGAAACCAGTACCAGCCGCATGGGTGCTACCTACAAGTACAGTGGCAGCACGACGCTTGATGGCGATGGTAAAGGCTCATCTACGGCCGTAAATATTAAGGTGATCCGACTTTCGGAAATTTATTTGATCGCAGCAGAAGCAGCCTTCCCTTCTAACAAAGATCTGGCAGCTACATATCTCAATGAAATCCGTAAGCGTTCTCCTGGTCTGGCGGCTGCTACAGCGGCTACTATTACGTTGGATATGATCTTGGATGAAAGAAGCAAAGAGTTGTTCACCGAAGGCCAGCGCTTCTTTGATATGTTGCGATTGAATCGGCCCATTACGTTCAATGACGAATTTGGAGGCCTAACCATTTCTTCTCGCCCCAAAACTATTGACCGTACTTTTCAAAAAGTAATTCTGCCCATTCCGCAGGATGAGATCAATGCCAACCCCGGTTTAGGAGCACAGCAAAACGCTGGCTATTAATTCTCTAAACCATTAAAATAAAAGCCTGACCGCGTGTGCGGTCAGGCTTTGTTATTTAGAGTGGCTGTTAACGGCTAAATAGGGAAAGAATATTCCTTCCTTTCAACAAACTACAAAGCAGCTGTAAGCTCTTGCTCTTATTGTGGTGTTGATGATTTGAATGCCCGTGTATGGTGGGGCAAGTAGTTATTTACTTACTTTTAAAATAGAAAAGGGGCCTGTTTCAGGCTCCTTTTCTATTTATGATTTTTAGGGATTGAAGTGCTGCATAGCGTATTTTACAAATAGTAGCCCTCATAGGTAATGTTTAAAAGCGAGTAATGGATTGTAGTAAAAGGCTTGTCCCTAGCTCTACATTAAAAAATATTTTATATATTACTTAACAATCAAACCCCTATTAGAGATGAGAAGATTACTGCTATGCCTGGCAATGGCCCTGCTTCTATTGCCGCAATTTTCCTCTGCCCAATCCCGGCAAATTAAGGGTACTGTTAGTGATGATAAAGGAAGTCCCCTGCCCTTTGTATCCGTAATTGAAAAAGGGACCCAGAATGGAACAACCACTAATGAAAATGGAGCATTTACCATTAGTGTCACAAAATCAAAACCTGTACTGGTGTTTTCCTACACGGGGATGCAGTCGCATGAACTGACTGTTGGCAATTCCAACAGCTACAGCGTTTCCTTAAGTACTGTCGGTGCCATGTCGGAAGTGGTTGTAACCGCAATGGGTATCTCTAAAGAGAAAAAGGCTTTAGGTTATGCCAGCCAGCAAGTGGGCACTACAGAGTTAAATCGTAACCATCAGGCTAACCTGGTGAACGCTTTACAAGGTAAAGTAGCAGGTGCTACTATTTCCAGCGTAGGTGGTGGCCCAGGCCAGGGAGCAACGATCCGGATCAGGGGTATTAACTCAATAGATGTAACGCAGTCGAATGATCCTCTGTTTGTTATTGACGGCATTATCCTGGATAACAGTACGTCTACCTTAGGTTCTGGCTCTGGTTATAATGTACGTACAGTAGGTAACAGGGCATCGGATATTAACCCGGATGATATTGAAACCATTAATATTCTTAAAGGGGGTGCCGCTACGGCCTTATACGGTTTGCGTGGCGCTAACGGTGTAGTAGTGATCACTACCAAGAAAGGCAAGGGTGATGGCGTACGGGTAAACGTTAGCAGCACCTACGGGTTTGAGAACATCAATAAAACTCCCGAGATACAAAGGACCTATACTGCTGGTATATTAGGTGTGTACACACCAATTGGTCTTGGGCCAGCCTGGGGGCCAACGATTGCAGAAGCAAAAGCTGGTACAGGGCCAGGTAACGTGGCAGCGGATCCCACTCATCCGGATGAGATCTATGATAACTACAAGCAGGCCTACCGCACGGGAAAGCAAATGCGTAACTCCATTAACATGACAGGAGGATCTGAAACTGTTAAGTTTTATTCTTCTTTATCTTATTTTGATCAGGAGGGCATGTTGCCTTTTACGGATTATAAAAATATTTCCGGGCGCTTAAATACAGATGTGAAGATCAGCAATAAGCTAAAAGCTTCTGTCAACATGAGTTATACCAATTCGGGTGGTTACCGTTATGATGCTGACCGATTTGGAGAAAGCCTGGCTTACTTCTCCGGAAGATGGAATGTGCAGGATTATTTAAACCCCGATGGTACGCAATTATGGCGTGGTACTAACAATCCTATTTATGGAGCGGCTACCAACCGGTTGAAAGATAGAGTGAATCGTTTTGTAGGTGGTCTTTCATTTGGTTATACGCCATTCTCCTGGCTAAACTTTAGCTACCGTGTAGGTGGTGATATTTATACCGATAACCGTTTCCGTACGGCGCCAGGACTTAGGGGTATAACCGGGGAGCGCTCTTATGATAATGCAGAAGGGTATGTGGGTGAATACAATACCAATTACAGAGCCCTTAACTCTACCTTTATGGCAACGCTTACATCTAAGCTGGGTAAGAACTTTAATTCTTCCTTACGTCTTGGACATGAGTTGTTGGACAGAGAAATTACTTCAAGAGGTGTACTTGGTTCTAAGCTAAATGTATTTGACTGGTTTAATCTACGAAATGCAGCTGTGTTAGAGTCTAGTGATAACAGTAGCCAATATAGACTGATGGGTCTTTTTGGAGAAGCTACTATCGATTATAAAAACTTCCTCTTTTTATCACTTACCGGAAGAAATGATATTACGTCATCCCTTCGCAAACCAAACAACTCCTTCTTTTATCCATCTGCCAGTTTGAGCTATTTATTCTCCGAGCAATTGAAGTTGCCTGAGTTTATTAGCAGTGGTAAGGCTCGCATCTCGTATGCAAAAATTGGTAAGGATGCATTGCCTTACAGTACATCCACAGGCTATTCTGCTTATAGCTCATTGCCTGCCGGAACAACAGGCTTTACCAGAGGAGCTAACTTAGGTGATCCTAACTTACGTCCTGAGTTTACCAATACTATTGAAGGTGGTTTAGAAATGAGTTTTCTGAAAAACCGCCTTGGTTTTGATGCCACCTACTATCATTCTATCAGTGAAGATCAGATCATTAACGTGAATGTGTCTTCCGCTATAGGTTATGTCCGTGCGGCTGTAAACTCTGGTAGCATGCGCAATAAAGGTATAGAACTGGTACTGCGTGGTACACCTATCAAAACAAGCAATTTTACATGGGATGCTAACCTGAACTTTTCTGCCAACAGAAACAAGGTGTTAAGCATTAGAGAAGGGCTGACTGAAATTCCTTATGGCGGCTCCAGTGGTGGTTATGTGAATTCACCTGTTACTATGAAATTGATACCCGGTGAGGCCTATGGAAATATTTATGGTACGCATTGGTTGCGTTACTATGGTGGGAAAGAAGAAGATAAAGTAAGAACCGACAAATCTTTGCCAATGGTTATTGGCGCTAATGGATTCCCTGTTTTAGCGCCTGTTTCAAGCCAAAAGCTATTGGGTAACTCTCAGCCTGACTGGGTGGGCGGTTTCAGCAATACGGTGACCTATAAAAACTTCACACTATCTGCTTTAGTAGATGCTCGTTGGGGATTTGAAAAATTCAATCGTCTTGATAACTTCTTTGCCGCCTTTGGTATTGCTGATTATACTGCAGACCGAAGAGAGTTTAAAGTGTTTGAAGGCGTATTGGCAGATGGTACACCCAATACAAAAAAAGTTTGGTTAGGGCAGGGGGTTGGCCCCGATGGAGTTAACTATGGCGAAGGCTATTATCGTAACTACTATCGTGCTATATCTGAGCCATTTGTTGAAGATGCTTCATGGATTCGTTTACGCTCTGCTAGTTTAGCCTATAACCTGCCTGCATCATGGTTGCCTAAAAACTTTATTCGTAATGCTTCTGTTTCTGTAACCGGTAACAACCTATGGCTGTATACCAAGTATTATGGTTTAGATCCCGAGTCTGTTTCTGCAGATAGCGGTAGCAATGTGGATGGTTCTGCTGGATTTACGTATCCTTCTGCCAGAACCTTTTTATTCACCATTAATGTAGGATTCTAAAATTTAAACTTATGCGAAGAAATTATAAATATACCTTCCTGCTTATTGCTATTGGGCTTGTTGGATTGCCAAGCTGTAAAAAGGGTTATTTTGATTTGAATGACAACCCTAACCAGGTTACAACGCCTTCTCTTGCCTCATTGCTAAGTACAGCAACTCATAAAACAGGGATTAATAATTACAACGTAGGTGGTATTACTTCTACTTATGTGCAATACTTGGCCAACCCATCCGCATCAGCTTCTTCCGACATCTACCAGGAACTAGATCAAACGGGTACATGGGATGCCTTGTATTTTGCCATGGCTGATATCTCAGACATGAAAGACCTGGCTATTAAACAAGGCTCAAGTGAGTACCTGGGCGTAGCTAATGTATTACTGGCTTATCATTTAGGGTTAGTAACAGACCTATGGGGCGATGCACCTTTTTCTGAGGCATTCAAACCCACTACACTAACACCTAAATATGATTCTCAAAAAGACCTTTATAAGACAGAAATGGATCTGTTGGATGCTGCTATTGTAGAGTTGAATAAAACAGACGCTACAATCAAGCTGTCTACTACCAATGATTTAATTCATAAAGGTGTGCGTACCAGCTGGCTGAAAACGGCTTATGCCTTGAAAGCAAGATTGTTGCTGAAAGTGAGTAAGACCACTGGCTACAGTGCTGCTTCAGTTCTGGCTGCTGTAGATAAGTCCTATACATCGAACGCCGATGATGCCGGTATGGCTTCTTTCCAGCTTAGAAATCCCTGGGCACAGGTAGCACGAAACAATGCCAGCTTAACGTTAGGCGGTTGGCTTTCGGAGCAGCTAATCGATCAATTAAACGGTACTACTTACGGTGTGTTTGATCCCCGGATCAGGAAGATCACAGACCCTACGGTTAATAATACTTTTATAGGTACCGTGAATGGTGCGGGCAATAGACCGCCTGGTAATAACACGGTGAAAGATGAAAATTATGTTGCTATAAGTTCTCCATGGACAAGCGATGTAGCTCCTATACTAATTGTAACCTATGCAGAGCTGAAGTTTATTGAAGCAGAAGCTGCATTGGCTACGGATCCTGCAAGAGCTTACAGTGCTTATTTAAAAGGTATCAACGCGAATATGGACAAGCTGCAGGTGTCTGCAACAGATGCTGAGCGGACTGCTTATATAACAGCAGCTTCCGTAGGCGCAACGAACTTAACAAGAGCCCTTATTCTGAAAGAGAAATACATTGCTACTTATCTTAACCCGGAAACGTGGAATGATGCCCGCCGTTTTAATTATCAGTACAAAGATTTTACACTTCCGCAAAATGCTGCCCTTCCTACGTTTATTCGTCGACTGGCTTATCCTGTAGGAGAAAGAAGCAAGAACGGGAAAAATGTTCCGACAGTAAGTTCTTTAGCCGAAAAACTTTGGTGGGATCAATAGAGATTGAATTATTGAGTGACTATAAAAGCCCTGCAATTGCAGGGCTTTATTTTTTACCATTCACAGGAATATTGTGCACTACCTGTTGATACCATCTTTCTTCTTTAGGCTAGCTTATACATACAATAAAAGATTAGGGTCATGTGTATGTATATGCGCAAGGCTTTTTTGTTAGAATGCAGCATTTGACGTTATTAGCTGGTCTACCATACTACAGATCTTCTACTGTATTTACTAACATAAACACCATGCGAAATGAGAAAGTTGCTACGCTTTCTGGTAATTACCTTTCTGGTATTGCCTTACCTCGCTTTTGCTCAAACAAGACAGATTACTGGTACTGTAACCGACGAAGGTGGTAATCCCCTGGCTTTTGTTTCGGTAGTAGAAAAGGGGACTAAGAATGGTACTACTACCAACGACAAGGGCCAGTTTAGCCTTTCGGTAACCAGTGCTAATCCTGTTCTAACTGTTTCGTATACGGGGCGCCAGCCGCAGGAAATTGCTGTAGGTGCCAACAATAATTATACAATAGCCTTACAGGCTACAGGTACCATGGCAGAAGTGGTGGTAACGGCACTGGGTATACGAAGGGAGCAGAAAGAACTGGGTTACTCGGCCCAGCAGGTAAATGTGGGTGAGATCACAGAAACCCGGCAAACCAATATTGTCAATGCATTGCAAGGTAGAGCTACTGGCTTGCAGATCAATTCTACAGGGGGTGCGCCTGGACAAGGAGCACGCATTATTATGCGCGGTGTGAACTCTCTGGATCCTAACCGCAATATCCAACCATTCTTTGTGGTAGATGGTATTCCAATCGACAACTCTACAGATGTGCCAGCTGGGTCTGGGCAGGATTTGAAAGGTTTAAGTAATCGTGCTGCAGATATTAACCCCGATGATATTGAATCAATCACAGTATTAAAAGGCGGAGCCGCAACTGCGCTGTATGGAATACGGGCAGCAAATGGAGCAATTATTATTACTACCAAGTCCGGCCGTGCAGGCCGTGTGCGGATCAACTTAACCAGTACTTATGGTGTTGATGAGGTAGATAAGTTTCCAGATACACAAAAAACATTTACGCAGGGCTATAGCGGTGTGTATGATAAAACCAGTTTCTGGCCTTCCTGGGGACCTACTGTAGCGGAGGCTAAGGCGCAGGACCCTACACACCCCGACGAGCTATTCAATAACTATAAAAGAGGTTATCAGGATGGCTACATAATACGCAATACACTGAGCTTAAGTGGTGGAACTGATGTGGCCACTTTTGCTGCCTCTTTATCGCAACTCAATCAGCAAGGCGTCTTACCTTTTAGTGATTATCAAAACTATGGCGGTAAAGTCAGCAGCACCGTTAAAATATCAGAGAAAATCAGGTTTGGTGCATCGGCCAACTACATTAACTCTGGCGGCTACCGAGTGAACGCTGACCGCTATAATGAGCAATTGTCCTACTGGGCACCCCGCTGGGATGTAATGGACTATGAGACACCCGAGGGTACCATGAAAGTGTATGGTGTCGATAATGATAACCCCATGTTCGTTGTAAGTCACCGGCGCTTTAAAGATGATGTGAACCGCTTTATAGGTAATGTGAATTTTTCTTACACACCTATAAATTGGCTGGATATTTCTTATCGCTTTGGAGGTGATATAATAAGCGATGTGCGTACAGAAACCGCCCCTGGCCCTAAAGGATTACCGGGCGAATTGTATCCTGCCAGTGATTTTCGCAATTACGATCCAAGCCGTGGCCTTGGGGGCTTTGTAGAAGAGTATCGTGGCAATAGACGTATTCTCAACTCTACAGCAATTGTTTCACTAA
This sequence comes from Flavisolibacter tropicus, assembly GCF_001644645.1. NCBI lineage: Bacteria > Pseudomonadati > Bacteroidota > Chitinophagia > Chitinophagales > Chitinophagaceae > Flavisolibacter > Flavisolibacter tropicus. The sequence goes on from NZ_CP011390.1 coordinate 4,229,734, forward strand.
GCCCTAAACTTTCAGATAATATCAGCACTTCTTTAAAGCTGGGTCATGACCTTTTTGATTCTCGCTTTAAGTACGTATATACCATTGGCGATACCTTATCAGATCCTACGTTTTATAATTTGAACAATGCACGGAAAGTAACAGCGTCCAATTACTTAGAAGACCGCCGCATTGTTGGTGTATTTGGCGACTTAACACTAGGTTGGAAAGACTTTTTGTACTTGACACTTACGGCCCGGAACGACTGGACATCTACGCTGCCCGAACAAAACCGTTCCTTCTTTTATCCTTCAGCAAGTGTGAGCTATGTTCTTTCCCAACACCTGACATTGCCTGATTGGATCAGCTTTGCTAAAGTCAGAGGATCAGTAGCCAAGATAGGTAAGGACGCTCCACCTTATTCTTTCTCCACAGGGTTTATTCCATTAGATCCACCGTTATTGGGAGGGTTAACACTATCCGATCGCTCAGGGGATCCCAATTTGAAACCTGAATTCACTACGTCTTATGAAGGAGGTGTAGATGCCCGTTTTTTACAAAATCGAATAGGAGTTGAGTTTACCTACTATAATAATACGAGCAAAGACCTGATCATACCGGTAGCCGTAACTACTTCCAGTGGCCTGAAAGAAATTTATCTGAACGCAGGCTCTATTCGTAACAAGGGAGTTGAAATCAGTTTATATGGAACACCTGTTCGGAAAAAAGATTTTAACTGGGATGTACGCGTAAACTATACGCATAACGATAATGAAGTACTGGAGATTTATCCCGGCTTAACAGAAGTACCTATTTTATCACAGTTTGGCTACCTCAGTTCTACGGTTACCCAAAAGTTTATTCCCGGTATGCCAGTGGGTGCTTTGTTTGGACGTAGCTATGCCCGCTACTATGGCACTGGGAAAGAAGACCCAATTTTTATTGATTACAGCCGTCCGCAGTTAATAGGTGCTAATGGCTTTCCTGTGATCAATACCAAGCAGATGTATTTGGGCAACTCACAACCCGATTGGATAGGCAGTATTTATAACGATCTCCGCTACAAACAGTTCAGCTTGTCATTTTTGTTTGATGCGCAGCAAGGACTGAAAAAGTATAACCAGATGGCCAACTTCATGGCGGCTTTTGGTATTGCCACCTATACAGAGAACAGGCGGGAAACGGTAGTGTTTGAAGGGGTAAAATCCGACGGATCACCCAATACAAAACCTGTATGGTTGGGCCAGGGTGTTGGCCCAGATGGTGTGAACTATGGCAATGGCTTTTACCGTAACGTATACCGTGGGGTTTCAGAAAACTTTGTTGAAGATGCTTCGTTTGTAAAGCTGCGTAACGTAACGATAGCATACCAGTTGCCAGAAAGCTTATTACATAAAACGAAGTTTATAACAGGGGCTTCTATTGCCTTAAGCGGAAACAACTTGTGGTTGAGTACTGATTACACAGGCTTTGATCCAGAGTCCAGTTCTAATAGCGCCGCTAGCTTAGCCGATGGCTTTGCCGGGTTTACCTACCCGGCTACACGGAGCTATATGGTGACATTAAACCTTTCATTCTAAACGGCAAACCATGAAAAAAGTATTCATCTATACGGGTATCATCTTCTGTATACTGTTTGCGGGTTGTAAAAAGTACCTGGACGTTAATACCAATCCTAACCTGGTATACAATCCTTCTCTCAGTAGCCTGTTGGTGACATCTACGCTTCAAACAGGCCTGAATGTGCAGCGCATGGGAAACATTACGTCGTACTATGTACAATACTTAGCTTCTCCCAATGCGGGTAGTGATAGGGATACCTACCAGGAAGAAGATCTGTCTTCAACCTGGAATGATTTCTATAGTGCCATGACCGATATAAAAGCCATGATGCAACAGGCCGAAGAGAGAGGCGCCACAGAGCATCTGGGCGTAGCCAAGGTAACGATGGCAATGAACCTCAATATGCTTATTAATATGTTTGGCGATGTTCCATACAGCCAGGCCTTTAAAGGAAAAGACAATGTAATACCTGCATATGATAATCAACAGGCCTTGCATGATACCACGCTTAAGTTACTGGATGAAGCATTAGCAGCGTTTAACATGCCAACACCTACGATCACGCTGGATCCCGCTAGTGATCTTATATACAGAGGTAATGTAGCTGCATGGAAAAAAACGGCCTATGCATTAAAGGCTCGCTTCTTAAACCAGCTTTCAAAAACCAGCAAGTATAGTCCTGCAGATATTTTGGTAGCTGTAGATAATGCGTATACGTCTAATGCCGATAATGCTGCTCTTACGGAGTTTCAGGAATTTAATCCCTGGAATGAAGTGGCGCGCGATAATGCCAACCTGATCCTGGATGGCTGGTTGAGTCAGCAGTTTGTAGACGCCACTAATGGTAAAACATTTGGTGTAATGGATCCCCGTTTGCCTTTGATCACCAACCTGACCCGTTTTGGCGATTACAGGGGCACGCCTAATGGACAAGGCCGCAGTGGCACTGGAACTAATAATGAAGAATCTGTGTTGACACGCAAAGGTTTTTATTCTGCGGATGGTGCTACACCACTATGGCTGGTAACCTATTCTGAACTAAAGTTCATAGAAGCAGAAGCTGCCTTTAGAAGTGGCAATAAGACAAGAGCTTATGCTGCTTACCTGGCAGGTATGCGGGCACAAATGGATTTGATGAAAGTAGATGCAGCAGCAAGAGATGCCTATGTTAATAATCCCACAGTATCCGTGGGTGAAAGCAACTTAACCTTAGACCTGATCTTCAAGGAAAAATATGTGGTCATGTTCCTGCACCCGGAAGCTTGGGTAGATGCCCGCCGGTTTGACTATAAGTACAAGGACTTTACCCTGCCTGTCAATGCAGTCCTAACTTCATTTATCCGCCGCTCGGCCTACCCGGTTGTAGAAACCAGTCGCAATGGCGCTCATGTGCCGGATGTAAATATGCTGACCAAGCTGTGGTGGGATCAGTAGGTGAGTAGTGAATGGTGAGTGGTGAGCATTCGTGAAACGTCAAACGTGAGACGTGAAAGGCCTGCCGCACAAAGCCAAAGGTTAAACCCGCTTATAAAAAAGAGCACTCCTTAAGTGGAGTGCTTTTCTATTTACATTATCCTTTAAATAATCAATAATTATTCATTAATAATCATTGATGATTGAGCGTTGAGCATTGAACATTCCTCCCTCACTTCTTCCTTCATCATTCCTTGTTCCTTGTTCAATATTCCTTTTCCTCCAAATCCATCTCTATCCTTATAATCCTAGTTCTATTTCCTCCTCATGGCAAAAAAGTCCTTCATTAACTGACTGCATTCTTCCTGTAATAAGCCGTATTCTATAACTGTCTTTGGATGAAAGGGTGATACATCGCGGGTAACGCGGCGGTGGCCATTCTTTTCATCAATAGCGCCATATACAATGCGGCCGATCTTGCTCCAGTATAGTGCACCGGCGCACATGACACAAGGCTCTACCGTTACATAAAGCGTGGCATCCATCAGGTATTTACTGCCTAAATAGTTGAAAGCTGATGTAAGCGCAATGATCTCGGCATGCGCCGTACAATCGTTGAGCTTCTCCACCTGGTTATAGCCACGGGCAATGATCTTGTTATTCAGTACGATCACGGCACCCACAGGCACTTCTTCCTCATCAAAAGCCTTCTGCGCCTGCACTAGTGCCTGCTTCATGTAATACTCGTCGTTCATGCTGCGAAAGTACAGACAGTTAGACATTAAAAGCAGAGAGCGTGAGACGTGAAAGGTGAAACGTGAGAGGGAGAGCTACTAGCTATGAGCTTCGAGCCATGAGAAGGGAAATGAATAGAGAAAGACGAAACGTGAGGCTGTCCGATGCCAACTGCCAACTGTCCACTGTCAACTATACCGTGGCGTACAAATTGTCTATACCTAAATGCATGAACCAAACCTTTACACTGCCGGATGGAAGACAGCTCGGCTATTGTTTGTACGGAGAGCCAGAGAACCAGCCCTGCCTGTATTTTCATGGTACACCCAGCTCGCGCCTGGAACCACAGTTATTAGGAGCCTATAACATTGATCTCAATCTTTTGCTATACAAAGCTGAATTGTTTCTGATTGCAATAGATCGGCCGGGTATGGGACTATCTACGTTTAACCCTAAGGGTGACTTTATCAACTTTGCAGCTGATGTGCAGTTACTATTACAGCATTTAGGAGTCAGTAGTTGCCCCGTGTTGGCCTGGTCGGGTGGGGGACCTTATGCATTGGCTATTGCACACCATTATCCACGGCTTATTTCATCGGTTTCCATAGTCTGCGGCTTTACACGTCCCTTTGCCAAAGGCGTACTTCAACTGATGGGCAAGAACAAATGGTATTTCCGGCTGGCTAAGTATACACCCTGGATGCTAAAAAAAGGCATGAATATTATACGGAAACAGCGGGTAAGAAAGGCGCCTCCCCAATGGATCACAGGATTGCCTTATGTAGACTATGCTTATTTTAAAAACGGTATACGGGTAATTTCGCAGCTCACGCTAAAAGAAGCCTGCCGGAACAGTGCAGAGGGAGCTGTGCATGAGGCCCGCTCTTATTTCAATGACTTTGGTTTCGCACTGTCAGATATACAACAACCTGTACATTATTGGTGGGGAACAGCAGATATGACAGTAATACGATTACATGCAGAAGCGGTAGAACAGCAAGTACAAAACGCGGTTATGCATTACCGGGACAAGGAAGGGCACGTGTCGATTTATGTGAATTGTTTTGAAGAGATATTGGCGCAGTTAAGTCGGGTTTAGCGTACTATTTATTTGTCGTTGCTTAATAAAACCAATTGCCATCATTAATGGAAACCTTCATATTGCTACTGCTATCTTCAATATAGCTACTATAAAGTTTGACTTTTATATTCTGTACTTTACTGTCAAATAGGTCGAAGTAGTGCTTTGATTGAAACTGATAAGATATTCTGTTTTTCTTATCCACTAAATAACACTTAAGGGGCTGTGGACTCTTATCACTAAGGCAGAAGGGTATACTATCTATAACCAGCTTTTCAGTGTAATTACCTGAGTATAATGGCCAACTGGAAGAAATCACAAAACCAAACTGAGATGTATCAATATCTTGTTCATGATTAATTTCAAAATGTAGCGTTTTGTACAAGAACGTATCACAGGTAGGTGGTTGCCGAACAGGTAGGTTTTGCCTAATGTCAAATGGCCACATTATATTGCCGATATTCTTGCTTTTGAAGCTGCAGGACAGTATTAAAAAACTGCAAATAGAAACAATGGTTTTAAAAGAAGGTTTCATAAGTATACCATTAATGTATAAAGCATTCCTTCTGCGCAACTAACCCTTTAGCTCCCGGCCTTATAATTCCGCTTGCCCTTATCGTTTTTAAAAAGAAGTAAAATAATAAAATATCCAGATAGCGTGTAAATTTCAGCTATGAACTTGACCATTCGGGAAGCTACCAAGGACGATGCGATGCTGATTGCAGATTTGAGTCAGCAAACCTTTTACGACACCTTTGCAGCCGATAATAAGAAGGAGGATATGGACATGTTTTTAAACAAACAGTTCACAAAGGGTCGTCTGGTTCTGGAAGTAGGGGCGCCAGGCAATATCTTCCTTCTGGCTTATAACAATGGGGAGGTGGCTGGGTATGCCAAACTACGTGAAGGCAAACAACCTAAAAGCCTGGGCACCAAAAATGCCATGGAAATAGCCCGGCTGTATGCTGTAACGGCTATGATCGGGAAAGGAATAGGCCGTGCGCTGATGCAGGCCTGTATAGATAAGGCCAGGGCCATGGGAAAGGAAATGATCTGGCTGGGCGTCTGGGAGCGCAACCAGCGCGCTATTGACTTTTACCACAAATGGGGCTTTGAAAAGTTTACGGAGTGGGATTTCCTGCTGGGTCGAGATCTGCAACGCGATTGGCTGATGAAGAAGTCACTTTAGTTGGCAGTTGACAGAAGACAGTTGGCAGAGAATGATTATCGCTTACCAACCATTACTGATCCATATCTACCTTCACATTGCTTCATCTGTCGTTTTATTACATACTACTCAACGCTTCTCAGATAAGCTGGCCTTCTGCCGTGAGTCTTCCTTTCACCTTGTAAATCTATTTTCTTCCTCGCAGCTCACAGCTCATAGCTCGCAGCTCCAACTCACCATTCACCACTCGCTACTCACCATTTTATGATAAATGGTCACCGAAAATTGGCCAGCCTTTCGTTTCTTAGCCGCTTCAAACTTGTTTTTCAATTTTATGAAGTCATTATTTAAGCATGCCCTCTCTGCAGCAGCCTTATTGACAGCTACAAGCGGCATGGCACAAAACGGTTATCAGTACGCGGTCGACCTAAACGCAATTACCAATGACCAAGTGGCCGTAACGCTGGTAACGCCTAAGCTGACCACTCCAACAGCTACATTCTCCTTTCCTAAGATCATTCCTGGTACCTATGCCATTAGCGATTACGGAAAGTTCATTTCTAATGTAAAGGCCTTTGATAAAAACGGTAAAGCGCTTGCTGTAACCAAACTGAACGACAACCAGTGGAAGATTGCCAATGCTACCAGTTTAATCAAGGTTACTTATACGGTAGATGATGTGTTTGATGCCGATATCAAACACAATATATACCCAATGGCAGCTACCAATTTTGAAGAAGGTAAGAATATTGTAGTGCATTCGCCAGGTGTGTTTGGCTTTTTTGAGGGTTTAACCAAACTGCCTTTTGAAGTAAACATCTCAAAGCCTAAAGAACTATACGCCTCTACCAGCCTTAGCCCGGTAGCGTCTACACCTACCAGCGATGTCTTTAAGGTTAACAATATTGACGATCTGTACGATGCACCAATTATGTATACTGTGCCAGATACTGCTACAGTAAAAGTGGGAAATTGCCAGGTGCTGGTTTCTGTATACTCTCCTAATCAAAAGATCCACGCTAAGCAAATAGCCGATTGGATGAGCGATCTGCTGGATGCAGCACGTCAATATTTGGGTGGTAAACTGCCAGCCGATAAATATGCTTTCCTCTACTACTTTAAAGATCCTACGACTAAATCTTCGTTCCCAATGGGATTGGGAGGTGCACTGGAACACAACACTTCATCGTTCTACTATCTGTACGAGGTGCCACAATCCATGCAGAAGGAAAGCATCGTGGACATTTCTTCACACGAGTTCTTCCATATTGTTACTCCATTGACGATCTCTTCTAAAGAGGTAAAAGAGTTCAACTGGGATAATGTGGTATTGTCGAAGCATCTATGGCTTTACGAAGGTGTTACAGAGTACACGGCACACCACGTATTGGTAAAATATGGCCTGAATACGGTACCGCAGTTTTTGAATAAGCTATCTGGTAAGATCACCGACTCTCGCACACACTACAATGATACCCTGCCATTTACAGTAATGAGCGTTGATGCTGCAGGTAAATATGAAAAAGAGTATAACAACGTATATCAGAAAGGCGCCCTTATTGGTGCTGTGCTGGATATTTATTTATTACATCTGTCTAAAGGCAACTATGGTTTGCGCAACTTGACCTATGACTTAGGTGTACGCTATGGTCGTAACCGCTACTTCAACGACAACGAGTTATTCGCTGCTATTGAAGAATTAACGTATCCTGAAGTGCGCGCTTTCCTGGAAAAATATGTAGCGGGCCCAACACCTATTCCGTATGATTATTATTTCGGATTGGCGGGTGTAAAATACTCTCCCCGTGCCGAGCGCCAGGTGTTTTCGTTGGGTGGTATAGCCTTAATGCCAAATGCCGCAGGCCATATCACAGTGGGTAGAGGCAGCCAGATCAACGAGTTTGGTAAAAAGATGGGTTACCAGGTAGGAGATGAGATCTATGCGATCAACAATATGCCACTTACAATGCAGAATGTGGGTGATGTGGTAGCAAATATTAAAAAGGTGATGAAGGAAGGTGATCCACTTACGGTTATGGTTGGTCGTAAGAACGCTAACAATGCAATCGATACGGTAATGCTTTCAGCTCCTATTGCTAAGGTAACCGAAGCAGAATTGAATAAACTGGAGTTGATGCCAAACCCAACGCCCGAGCAGCAATTGGTGCAGAAGGCTTGGTTAACAGCTCCGCAAACCGCATTGGCCGTAGCGCCTACAGCTAACCCCGCAGATGTGAATAGCATTGATGCCATTGTAAAGGCTTTATACGATGTGATCTCTGGAGCGGCGGGTCCGCGCAACTGGGATCGTTTCCATAGCCTGTTTTTGCCAGAAGCTAAAATGGGTGCTATAACAGCGGCTGGCCAGTTCCGCACCTTTACGCCTGTACAATACCAGCGCAACAACAAGTCGCATTTTGAGGAAAGTGGTTTTTATGAAGAGGAGCTGAAGCGCAATGTATTAGAGTATGGTAATGTAGCTACTGTACAAACATCCTATCAATTCCGCTTTGAGCCTAGTGGCCCGGTACAACAACGCGGTGTTAACTATGTAACATTAGTAAAGACAAACAACCGTTGGTGGATTGCTAATATCAGCTGGCAACCTGAAACCAAGGAGCTGCCATTGCCTGCATCCTTAGATAAAACGGTTGCTCCTGCAGCCGCTGTGCCTGCAGAGAAAGACAAGAAAAGCAAGCGTAAGGCATAGCATGCAGCGTGAATGACGAATGGTGAGTGGCCAACACACAAAGCAAAAAAATAAACACTCTTATGAAAAAGCACTCCTTTATAGGAGTGCTTTTTCTTTTATCAACATTAGCGAAGTAGAATATCTCAAAGGCATGCATCAGCAACTAGACCGCAATTCATAACCCTCTTGCCTTTGTCATTCTAAACGCAGTGAAGAATCTCAGAGAGCTACACTACAAATCTGATTGCTATAATAATGCCACTTATATTTTGTCAACCTGAGCTTTGCGAAGGGCACTAACTCTTTCAATCTGACTGTTAGAAGTAAAGACTTCTTCTGTCATGCAGAACTCGTTTCAGCATCTGCTCTCACACTGAAAGAAAGCATCAATAAATGTAGTACCTCCTTCTGCTAATAAAATTTGGTTTGGATTGCTAAGCTCAGCCTTGGTACTTATGTGTTTAACAACATTCTTGTAATTGAGAGTACAGTGCCATGCAAAGTCCGTTTAGTTGGCTATTGCGCTGTATGGCTGTGATGGCTATATGGTTTACATAATTGGCAAAATTTTAAATCACGCATGATAAAAATCAACAAAAAGAGTGTTGTAACTCGATAAATTTATACTGGTTATGAAGAGTATTGCAATCATATTTTTGTTTCTTCTTATTGTTACTCAAACACCTTTAGGACAAATACTGAAATTGCCTGTTTTGATTGAGCACTTCTACAACCATATGCAACGGGATAAGATATCTTTTTTAGAATTTCTGCAGGATCACTATTCTACGGAACACAATGATGCTGATAAAGCTGAAGACGAACAATTGCCATTTAAAAATATAGTGCAGCAAAATATTGGTGTTGCTATTATGCCCAACAGCATAATAAATGATTTCTATATAGATCTTGAGATACCAGCAAAAGTAATGATGCAGGATATCTATATTCCACAGCAACATTTTGGCAGCGTTTTCCATCCGCCTAGGGTGTAGCCTTACTATTCCTCTTTTCCGATTTTTCCCATTATTAATTCAAAAACTTATTTTATGAATAGTGTTCAAATGCACTTAATGTTAACGCATGTGCCTATTATTTTGTCTATTACAGGATTGGTAATGTTTATTGTGGCATTACTGATTAAGAATACTACATTAACAAAAACATCTTATATCATTATTGTCATTGCTGGCGTTGCTTCTTTACCTGTATTCTTTACGGGAGAGGGTACAGAAGAAGCAATTGAACGAATGCCCGGGGTTTCTGAAGCCATTATTGAAAAGCATGAAGAAATAGCAAAACTTGCAATGGCTTCTATTGTTGCTGCAGGAATTTTAGCGTTAGCTGCACTGCTTTCTTTCCAGAAGACCATGGTTGCCCGTGTTCTTAAAGTGGTGGTTTTATTGTTAGCTATTGCCTCAAGTAGCCTGATGGCGCAAACAGCGCATTTAGGCGGGCAAATCAGGCATACTGAAATCAGAAATGCAGCAGGCGGAAGGGATGCACAAGGACTTGGCAAGCAGCAACAAGATCAGGATGATGATTAATTAACTTATATACATATACACAAATTCCTGGTAAACGTTGGGTTGCAGACCCAACGTTTCTTCCTTTCACAGATTTAAATCCTATATTAAAAATAGCCACCTCCTTCAAAGAGGCTAGCCACAAACCCATATGTAATTGGTGAGTTGTATTTTTGGACAGTCACTGTTCATTGATAGCAATTTTGTACATCAATAACTAACATACTACTCAATCATGGCACTATTTAACCGTTTCAATGATCAATCCGACAACTCACCAGCTAAAGAAGAATGGCAAAGCGCTAAGGAGCACTTAGATAATAACGAGTATCACGAATGCTTGCAAGCACTAGCATGGGGATTTAGAAAAGATGTGAACTATATGCCGCTGTTTCAGTTAGCAACGGATTGTATGGGCGCAATTGGTGCAGTAGACGAACAAAAACTGTTTGAAGCTGTCTGCAGTAATCAAAATGATGCAAAAGCATATTACGATTTAGGCAAGACTTATTCCAGCATTGAACACTACGACTTGGCTCAGGTCTTTTATGAAAAGGCATTGCTACTCGATCCAAAGAATGAAGAATTGCCTCACGATCTTGCGCTTTGCTATGCCAGGCGATTTAATGTAAGCAAGGCCTTGGAAGTACTTACCAATAATCCACCGAATGACTTCTGGGGTTTGTATTTTCTAAATAAGTGTAAGATCCTTAACCAGAAAATGGATGGAGTTCAGGAGTTTGTAAATGATCTAATGGCTTTTTTACAAGAACAGCCAGACCAGGAGCGAGTGGCTGTTGCCAAAATGAAAATAGAGGAGTTGCAAGAGACGGTACAGCGATACAACACCATTCCAACTATTCAAACACATATTCGCGATTGGCAATACATACAATATGGCAGTGTGGTGCTTGACTATTTTGAAGATAGTGAAGACTATGTAGCAGGTGGCCGCTATGTGGCTAGCTGGGGCTCCATGGAGTCAATTAAGATGCTTGCCAGTAAGTTCAAACAATTTGTAAATAAGCTTTCTATTTCCATTCAGTCTATTGTTTCACTGCCCGGAAGAGATTCTGAAATTATAGGAAGGGTGTTAGCAAAAGAGTTAGGTATTGGTTTTAGTTTTTATGATCCAGAAGAAGTTAATCACCAGGCGTTGATTGTGGCAGCCAACAGTTCTTATTTCGATGCCTATGAAGAACTAAGCACTGTCAACAGCGGGCAAATTCTTTTCGCGGCAAACCACAATTGGTTGGCAAGCACAATGATCAGTCCCGACATCATTGGCTTTATGACACAGAGCTATAGCTTTCCCTGGAATGGTGGTGGCATGCGCGTTACAGATACGGAAAGCGGCGCTGTTGAAAGCATCCCACCTGACGATCGTTCAGAAGAAGAAATAGCTACTGATATTTTCAACATAGAGCCATCATCAGACAATAGTAATGAGCACCTAGAATTTTATCTGGCCCATAAAGACTATCTAAAAGGTATTGGTACATTGTCAGGTAACAAGCGCTACAATCTTATGATCGAAAGCCCTGTTCCAGGATCTTATTTTGGATAAGGAATTTATAATTCTTTCAGCGCGTGCCTCACACACCGAATACTAGTTGAAAAGATACATGGAGAAGGATAACAAGCCCTAGCAGACTAATCACCACTTATCCAATTTGGAACTATCCAAACAATGAAGACCCAATTAAACAGTAGCAGCATAATTAATCAGCTTGTGTCTATATTCACATAAAACAACTTGCTAATGTTCAAGATACTTGAATCAATTCCCAAAGCCTTGGCTTGGCTACAAATTGCTGCTGCTCCATTGGTAATAGGCGGAATTGCAGGTTTCTTTATTTATGCGTACCGGACAGATACAGTTGGTTTGATAGTAGCCATTCTTACAACATTCGTTGGACTTGTTTTAGGTATCTTGTGGGCAAATAGTGTTGCAAAGAAAAGAGGCGTTGTAGAACAAATGGCAAGAATAATTGCCAATCCGGAATTAGATAGTCAGGAAGGTTTACATTCATAATTGTTAAAAGCATAATCGGAAATAATGAATAGAATGGATCTACCCCTACTGCAAGGCATCGACACCGTCATTGTACGTGTCTCCAACATTGAAGTTTCTAAAGACTGGTATATAAATAAACTAGGACTATCATCCATTTGGGATGATCCTAAAATGAAGCTCGTTGTTCTGGATACCAAAAGCCCTACCAGCTTAACGCTGTGGCAAACTGATCAATCGGTAATGGTTAACCGTGAAACAGCCTCTTATCCCATCTTCCGAACACCGGATGCTGAAGCTCTTCGTCAAGAACTATTAAGTAGGGGAGTAGAAGCTGGTGCACCCATTCAAGATGATCACGTAAAATACTTCTTCTTCTACGACCCCGATGGCAACGTGTTAGAAGCCTGCCAGGTACATGAATAAGCAGAGGGTTGTTATTCTATTGGGATTTGGATTTAGATAGCTGGAATTTAACCCTTCGGATTTATTGATTCTTTTTTTCAAATGGAAAATAATCCACCACATCATACTTCCACACATTGGTTGGGAAAATAACCACCAGGTTGGCAGTCTTGGTGCCAATGTTTTTAAATGCATGTGGCATCATCGGTGGAATGTTAACCATATAAGGGCCTTTAATGGTAAACAATGTATCGCCCAAGGCATACATGATCTCGCCATCCATCAATACATGCGATTCCTCGCCTTCATGCGTATGCATAGGAGGGTAGCCGCCCGGAAAAGTTTCCGTAATACCTATGGTAAGGTTTTGATACCCAAAACGTTGCCCTTCCATAACATGTACATATTCACCCGGGCCAGGATTAATGGTTGGCATCTTGTCTAACGTTACCGCATAATCGGAGAAATGCTTCATGCCGGCTGGTGTGAATGGACCCGGAACAGTGCGTCTTTCCAAAACTTTGTAAGGGTGGTGTTGCGCATGGAGCTTGATCATTGCCGAATCTGGTGCTGTTTTTTGTTCATTGACCAGATTACTTAATGGAAAAGTCTCTTTCTTGTTCGTATCGCTTGTGCCGGCAATTTTCGTTTGAGTGGTGCGGCTTTCACAAGCCGAAATGAATACTACTAAACAGAGGGCTAAGTAGCGCAGTGTAGATGGTTTCATGATCATTGCTTTTAACAGTAAAGGATGGTTTTCTTGGGCACTCCTGTTTACTGGACGAACAACAACGCATGTACTTAGAAGCTGTTTGAGTTAGTTGTTTAGAATTGATGATGAGGGTATTTTGGAGCGAAACGAGGAGGATTTTGTAGCCATAGTCCAAACGCCTAAGGCGAAAAATCCGACGAAGTTGCAGCCCAAAAGACACCATAAGCAATATCAAATAAGTAATTCAAACAGCTTCTTAAATTTACAAAATTAACTTGGCAATGTTTGGTTAGTTCCTCAAGGGTGGGAGGAGCACTATTCTGGTAATGATTGTAACTTAGCCACACGTTCTATCCCTCCTATCAGATCGCTCGCCGCAGTTTATGAAAATGGTAGCCGCCTTTACTCTGCAATAGCAGCAGAGCCAACCGGCCTAATACTAACTACCATGACGCAATCCACTACTACGCAAGCCACCAGTGCAATTGCAGGTGAAGGAACGATCAAGTCAACCGTTACAAAGCCTGCCAAAGAGATCAGTTACAAATCCTTAATAGCCACAGTTATATTTGGATTGATCCTTTGGTTTATCTCCCCACCAGAAGGCGTTACGCAAAATGCCTGGCACCTGCTGGCCATCTTTTTAGCTACCATTGTGGGCATTATCACAAAGGCAGCCAGTATGGGCACTATGTCCGTAGTAGCTATGGCCCTGGTGGCTTTAACCCGGGTGCTGGATCCAAATCCGGTAATGGCAATCACTAAAACCTTAAGCGGTTTTGGTAATAGTCTCATTTGGCTGATCGTCATGTCATTTTTTATTGCGCGCGGCTTTATCAAAACGGGTTTGGGTACCCGTATTGCCTGTTGGTTTATTAAGGCAATGGGTAAAACTCCACTCGGTCTGGCTTACAGTCTGAGCATTTCGGAACTGGTACTGGCCCCTGCCATCCCCAGCAATACAGCCCGGTCAGGCGGTATCATTTATCCCATTATTAAGTCCATAGCAGGAATGTTTGACACCGATCCTGCCAATGATGCATCCAGGAAGAAGATTGCAGCCTTTCTGACGCTTAGTGCTTACAATGCCAACATCATTACATCCACTATGTTTTTAACCGCCACAGCCAGCAACCCCCTTTGTCAGCGGTTTGCTGCCGATCTGGGAATCAACATCACTTGGGGCTCCTGGGCCATGGCTGCAATGGTACCAGGGTTGGTGGCTTTGATTGTAACGCCCTTGATTATCCGAAAAGTGTTGCCGCCTACATTGAAGGATACAAAACAAGCACTTGTTATTGTAAACGAGAGTTTAAAGGAAATGGGCCCAATAAGCAAGAATGAATGGTTTATGGTCGCCACTTTTTTTATCCTGTTATTCCTATGGATCCTTGGCGGCCTGTTTGGTATTGATGCCACTACCACAGCCTTTATAGGCTTAAGCATTTTATTGCTTGGCAGTGTGTTGAACTGGGAAGATGTGAAAAGCGAAAAAGCAGCCTGGGACACCATGGTCTGGTTTGCCGCCTTGGTAATGATGGCCAGTAACCTCAACACGCTGGGCTTTATTGGCTGGTTTAGCAACTGGATCAAGGGTTACATAGCCTCCCTTTCGTGGCTGGCTGCCTTTCCCATTATTATCGTTGTTTATTTCTACAGTCATTACATGTTTGCTTCTGCTACAGCCCATGTGGCAGCTATGTATGCAGCCTTATTAGGAGTGGGCGTTTCGTTAGGTATACCGCCTTACTTACTGGCATACATGTTAGGTTTTATTGGTTCAGTGTTTGGAACACTTACGCACTATGGTCATGGACCGGCGCCGGTATTGTTTGGTAGTGGCTATGTTACGGTAAAAGAATGGTGGACCGTAGGAGCTGTCTTAAGTATCTTTTTTATATTGAACTGGATGGTGGTCGGCGGTGCCTGGTTTAAGGTGCTGGGCTTGTATTAGAAAGGTTGGTCTTTAGTTCTTAAGTATAATACCATTTCAATAAAGTAGGAAGTATTAAGTTGGTAGTTGGTAGAGGACAGATGGTAGCATCGAACTGCCAACTGTCCTCTGCCAACTGTCATCAACAAAGGCGCAGTAGTGAAAACTGGTGTCTCTTGCCCTACTCATTGAAAAAGCTCACCGCTCCATTATGTAAACTGTAATAGCCGCCTATAATTTTGATCTCACCCTTATCAATCATTTCCTTAAGCACGGGACTTTTTGCTCGGATGACCTCAATAGAGTTGCGCACATTTTCTTTTACAACAGCTTCTACAAACGCTGAATTTTTAGTTGTATGCTCACCTTGTACTTGCTTCGTTTCCTGTATGGCGGGTTGAATATGAGCAAGCAGTGTGGTAATGTTACCGAGTTTCTCTCCGTCAATGGCGGCTTTCACCGCTCCACAAGCTTCATGACCCAATACCACTATAAGTTTGGAGCCAGCTACCTTACAGGCATATTCCATGCTGCCCAAAATGTCTTCGTCAATAATATTGCCTGCTACACGACCTACAAATACATCACCAATGCCTTTGTCAAAAACAGCTTCCACTGGTATCCGGCTGTCGATGCAGGAAAGTACAAAGGCTTCGGGATACTGGCCTTCTGCGGTCTCGCGCATCATGGCAGTGTCGTCTTTTAGCGTCAATTGATTATGCTGGTATTTCTGATTACCATCTTGTAACTCTTGAATGATCTTTTCAGGTGTGAGCTCTTGTTGATTAGCGGCGGTCAATACTTTTTTTCTTACTTCAGCAGCATGTGAGCTACTCTCTTGCAGTTCACTTTTAGCAGTGCTATTGTTCTGCTTATGATCGGTATTGCCGCAGGCTGCTAATACCTGTTGAAGTGTAAAAGCAATAAGGATGTAGAAACTAATTTTTCTCATGGCTACCTATTTAGCCAATGCTTATTACCCTATTTTAAAGCGGTTGTGCATTTGATAGTAAGCATTCTTGGCTGTTAACAAAGCAGATCATAAGGCGCTTTCTTTTAGCCTAGAAGGGTAGACGGAGCGTAGGACAGCATTCACATTTTGCGGTCATTTTGCAAGTTGCAAAACGAACAAGATGTAGCAAAAAAACCAGCCGCTAATTCTGCAAATACTTATAATGTTGTGCAAGTTGGTGGATGTTGCTATGGAAGAAAAGTTCCTTACTATGTTCTAGTAGTATTTGCTTTAAATACGGTCAGTTGTGTAGATGTCATTTACTATTTACGGGGACCATAATGCGTGAGCACTGTAAAGGGAGATGCTGCTTTTGTAAGTGGTAATTAGGTTTCTATGGCTGGACGGCCTTCACTTCGGCTTTATTTTCTTTACTATGAAGCATTCAGCTTATCACACATGGCTAATAAGTTTCATATTAGTTGGCTATAATCATCCTAATCCCTAAATCTCCCCAAATCCTGGTTCAGACATCCTCCTCTGCTACTACCTACTACCTACGTTTCTTTATGGCTCCTTCATAGTAAAGCCTATGTAAAGCCATAGTAACGTCATGGTAGCCTCTAGGTTCACCCGTATCTTACCCGTACCTCACCCCTACCTCGGGCGTACCTCACCCGTATCTAGCCCCGTATCAGGCTATCTATGCACCGTTATAAACTCATAAGAAATAGTAAAGAAATGTGTAATAAGAGGGGCTGTGGATGCCCTAAAAGAGAAGACCCTAAAGATACAAAACCAGCCCCTGTAGAGCAAGTCCTTTCTTTCCCTGTACCTTGTATCTTGTGCCTTGTACCTTGAACATTCCCTTCCTTCTTCATTCTTCATTCCTTGTTCCTTGTTCAATATTCTCTTTCTCCTTTCCTCTGCTCCTGCTTACTTTTCTGAACAAAAAAGTACAACATATCATACTTGTATAATCACAGTTGTCTACTATCTTTCTGTTTTGGACCTTATTTAACGACATCTACCTTTGGAGGCTGTAACATTTACTCCCACCCTTCATAAACTCCTACTCTATATTTTGTAATTCTATATCCCGCTAACAATGAAAAAGATCCTAATCAGTACATTGATGGGGTTGTTTATAGCATATGTGCTTAGTTGCACGGTGCTTTATTACTACCAGGAAAAACTGCTTTTCATGCCCGATAAGTTAGATAAGGGCTATCGGTTTTCATTTCAACAACCATTTGAGGAGATAAATGTTGCCACAAAGCAAGGCGCACTGCTAAACGGCTTATTATTTAAAGCAGATAGCCCCAAAGGCTTGGTGTTTTATTTACATGGTAATAGTGGCTCGGTTAACCATTGGGGTGATATGGCTAAGCGATATAACAATCTACACTACGATGTTTTCATTCTGGACTATCCAGGTTTTGGAAAAAGTGAAGGTTCCATTTCCAGTCAGGCAGAACTTTTTGATGATATACAATCAGCATACAACAACATGAAGAAAAGATATGCGGAAGAAAAGATAGTTGTTCTAGGCTATTCTATTGGTTCTGGCCCTGCTGCTTGGCTGGCTGCTACAAACACACCTAAACTATTGATATTGCAGGCACCCTATTACAGTATGACTGATATGTTGCACCACATCTATCCAATTATTCCCAACTTTTTGTTGAAGTACAAGTTTGCCACAAATGAATACGTTAAAAGGTGCAAAATGCCGGTAGTGGTTTTCCATGGCAACCAGGACGACGTGATTTACTATGGCTCATCGCTAAAACTAAAAGCAGAAATGAAAGCAGCCGACACGTTAATAACACTGAACAGACAAGGGCACGACGACATTACGTATAATGCTGACTATATCAAAGCCATAGGTAAGATCCTTCACTAGTACATAATAATGATCCAATGCGTTTTTCGCTTTACAACAACTGTTTATAGGAACAAAGTATGTTTCTTTCTCTTGTTCCTTTGGTAAGTTAAGAAATAGCATCATTTATGTGCCTGCTTTTATTTTAAGTACAGTTAGTCGCGTGGTTATCCGGTCATCAAATGTTTTAAGGATAACAAAGTACCATTTGCTGTCAGGTATATCTACGGTGAAAATGTCGTTTCGTTTATGCTGCTTTACGGCCTGTTCAAATGCTGCGGCCATGACGTTTTCTTTGAACCAACCTACATCGCCGTTTGGAGTGGCATCCATGGTGTAAGCGTTAACAAGCTGAGAAAAGGGTGTTCCGTTTTTGTATTGGTGGATAATTACATTCCGTGCGCTGTCAATGGTTTTGGTAGATAATTGGCTGCCATCTAAAAAAATATAATTCACTCTGAACTCAGGGTAAGAAGTTTTGTCCAGCACCTTATAGTCGTAACCTTCTATCCGAAAGGTCTCCCCCTGTTTTTTATCATAAAGAGCTCGTGCAATGTCAGTGGTATCTTTATCAGACGACATCTCTAATAGCTGTGCCACTTCAGGATTCTTTGCTACAAACTTCTTAGCCTGTTTTACAGTGCTAATATCATTTAGTGGGTTATCCTTTGATTGGCTGAACCCTACTACATAAGCCAGGCAAATCAAAGAGGTTAGCAAAAGTCTTTTCATGGTAGAAAGCTAGTGTTATTCATCTATGCGTTAATGAAGGTAGCTAGGTTTTTGTTTGTTTCCGTTTGGTTTTCAGTGTTTCTTGGTAATGCCCAGAACACAGATAAGGCTAGTCCTTCGGCTCAGGTAGTGCTGTGCAGACTACAATAATCTTTAAGATTATTGTAGTCTATCCAGTATGTATGCAATTACAAAAAGGTATAATTAGCATCACAGTATGGTTAATATTGTCGGCCTTCCATGCGCGCTAGCCGTTGTTGTGTCTTTTGACCAACAACTGAAGCCTAGACAGCACTCTGTTGTTGTCTACCGTTACTTAGTTCAGTTCCAGCCTAGGCTATTGTGTAGGGCAAGGGACACGGCGTTTACAATGGCGCCATGCCCTGCTTTTGCGCAAGCCCCACCCGTAGAAGACACAGCTAGAACCGAAATAAAAAAGTGCAGAAAGTAATACTTCCTGCACTTTAAGAACTTTTGCTATTTACTTAATTTTCTTTCCTCTTGCTTGTCTTCCATTTTGGGAAAGAATCAATTCAGTCACGTTGCCGTTTGTGTCCTTAACAAATTCTACTGTAGCATCATTAATTTTTAAGAAGTACTTAGTTTCTTTTTCTGCAAATAGTTCAAACTCTGGCTGATTCGTTACCTGGGCAAATAATCGCTTATCGCGAACGCTGATAGCAATGCTAAACGTTGGCGCAATCTGATACTGTCCAATATATTGTTTCAGAACGACCTCATCTACTTTGATTTCTTTCTTGGGACCAGGAATTTCATACGGCTCATTCAGTACAATAGCGGCCAGGCTGCGGGATATTTTGGTCAGGTTGGCACTTGATGTATTATCCAATACGATCACCACTAACTCCTCCTGTGGAAAACGTAGCAGGTAGGATGTAAAGCCCGGAATACTGCCTCCATGTGCAGTGGTTAACCTTCCATGGGTAGAATCGATGGTCCAGCCATAACCATACTTTCGTTTATAGGGCGTAAACACCGCTTTCCAGGACGCCGGTTGAAGTATTTGATTGGTATAAATGGCTCTTTCCCATTTATGCAAGTCATTTATGGTAGAATATAGTGCCCCTGCAGCATAAGCAATCGTAGAATCTACTATTGGTGCAGAATTGATTTTCTCTCCCGTAACACTAAAGTATCCTTTGGCCTTAGCCGAAGATGCCAGGTGTGTAAAATCAAATCCACTATTGGTCATATGGAGCGGCTGCAAAATGCGTTCTCTCACTACTAACTCATAGGGTTTTTGGGTAACCTTTTCGATGATGTAACCCAGCATGGAGTAGCCCGAGTTGCTGTAGTTAAAATTGGTTCCCGGTTCAAAATCGGCAGGATATCTTTTAATCAGCGCTACCATTTCAGCTTGGGAATGTGGTTGGGTGGGGTCTTCCTTTGCTCTTACGGTATCGTTGGTGTAGTTGTAAATACCAGATGTATGGGTAAGCAAGTGCTCAATCGTTATCTTATCGCCATTGGTAAAACCTGTAAAGTATTTACTGAGTTTATCGGTTACGGACAATTTACCTTCTTGTTGTAATTGCATGATTACGGCAGCGGTAAATTGTTTGGTGATGGAGCCAATCTGGAAGATGGTATTAACATCAACCGGCAGTTTTTGCGCGGCATCTTTATACCCAAAACCTTTTTGGTAAATGACAGTACCTTTTTGGGCCACAAGCACAGTACCATTGAATTGGTGATCTTTTGCATAGGCAGTGAGCAAGGTGTCCATTTTATCCTGCGGGCGTTGGGCAGATAAGTGTGATGCTATAAATACGAGGAATAAGAGCCAGGAGTTTTTTTTCATAGGAGACTTTGTTAATTGTGCAAATGATTTGTATTTCATGTTAGGTGTTTAAAATTGCTTTGTGCACTTTACGTGTAGTATCTGTAAGATCTTTTGCTCTATTTTGAAATGGAAACGGTGATGCTGTAAAGATGGCCCTTTGAATAAGGCCAAGATTCTAATTGTGATTAAACACCTGTTTTTTGTGACGAAAGAGAAAGTGCATGAACTACTAACGGAAAAGGGTATTTGGAGCCTGCATTCCCTGCGAAGTCTTACTTCCTGGCTTATATGCTGTGGCATAGGCTCCGCGGCCTTTCTAGAAGGCTAACGTTTCCCTACTGGTTACACCAATATACTAGGCAATGCCGAGTCTCGCCGGTAAAACGGAAAAAGAAATTGGAAAGGGGTTAATCAACCTTTGGTTTTAGGTCTAAGCGGGGACTTCACCGCCTGGCTGTGTAGCATAGGGAGACCCCGCTTGTCCTATAAGATATGTTTCTAGCTTATGACTTAAACTTAACTTTAGAGTGATGATGTTATGCATATTGAGTCCACTATTGTCCATTATCAATTCCTGCTATTAATAATATTGTTTTAATAATAGCAATGACTCCAAAGAAAATCCAGGAAGGAAGGAGAAAGCAATAAAGTCTTATTCTGATCTGCCACATAAACAAATTACAGCTTGGCAATAAAAGGAGCATCGCTTTTGTAAACCCCTCATCATCGTGAAGTCCAGGAATTACAGTATGTGCAAGAAATGATAGCAAAACTGCTGGAATAAATATGAGTAGAAATAAAAAGGCTTTGCCAACGATTGGAACATTGGCAATGTCCTGTATCCATTCAACATTTGATCTCACTCCTAAAAGCAATAGTGGCATAAACAGGTTTTAGCTTTGGTTTTTATTTCTTGTTTTCTCTATGTATGCTATTGTGCTGCCATTTTAATTTTCATTAAGAAGCATCCAGGAAGTACCAAATTTATCACGAAGCATGGCAAAGCGATTGGCAAAAAAAGTTTTCTCCATCTTCATAAAGATTTCACCTTCGCTAGAAAGCAGATTATAAATTTGTTCTGCTTTTTCTGGCGTATCAAATCTAAGGGTCAGGTAGGCGCTACGCATAGGCTCGGCATTGGGAATGTCGGCCCCTCTGACAATAACACCACCTATTTCTATCATGGCATGAAGAATGGGGTCCTTCCATTCTGTCGGAAAGTGGGCAGGCGGTTGCTGGTGCGTAGCCATCATAGTTATCTTTCCACCAAGATGCTGCTCGTAAAACTGGAAAGCTTCTTTGCAACGTCCCGCGTAGTTAATATAAATATCCAGTTTTATGGAGTTGTCGGTATTCATGATTTTGCTTTAGTTAGTTTGATAGCTAAATTATAGGTAAAGATGATGCTAACTTTACAATTTTAAGGGTGGATTTACGACATAATAGAGGCGTATTGCGCAATTGTAAATAAGTTCAGTCCTAGCCGTGTCTCCTTTGCCGGGCTATTGTGCAGGGGACACGGCGTTTGCAGCAGCACCGTCTCCCTGCTTACTCACAAAGCCTTCCTATAGGAGACACGGCTAGTACCGAAGAGATATACCATAATTATTTAATCAGCATCAGCGATGCCATGGTTTCTATTCCATCAAACAAATTACCAATACGAATATTTTCATTTTCAGCGTGCTGATTGTTATCGTGGTTGGCAATGGGAACCGTTACGGTTTTGGCATTCAGGTATTTTTCAAATAAGAATAAAGGAAGACTGCCTCCCATCGTTGGCTGTAGTACAATTTGTTCTTTGGATGTGGCTTTAACGGCTGCAATAACTTTTTGTATAATAGGCAGATCCATGGAGGTACGCTGCGCATTGATGCCGTCCTGCCCGGGTATTACTTTTATGATCTTTGCATATTTTTCTCTTTCGTTATCGGTAGGCTCACTATCCGTTATGTAGTAACCCTGTGCTTTTATGTGATCGATTACTTTTTGTTGCTGCCTTTTCCAATCGTTACCTAATACCAACCTTAAATCAAGAACTGCGGTGGCAAAGGTCGGAATTTGATTAGATGCCATCTTTCCTACATTGCCACTTTGCATGCCGTTGATGTTCAACGAAGGCTGGTTGATGGCCTCACTTAATGTTACGCCCTGCATTTCAACGGCACTTATTCCCAGTTCTTTTTCCATTTGTGTATCCACTGAAGGCACTTCTTCCAACGCTTTCCTTTCAGAAGGGGACAAAGGAATTACATCATCATAAAATCCTTTAATTGTCACTCTTCCGTTTTCATCTTTCATAGAGGCTAACAATTTTGCCAGCATCATGGCGGGGTTGGGGGCCCAGTTGCCATAATGGCCGCTATGTAGTGGCCTCTTTGAAGCATACACCGTAAGGTCAAGATGTGTATCACCGCGAACACCGAATACAATTTGTTTTTTCCCCGATTGATGAACGGGGCCGTCACAAATGATCCATAGGTCGGACTGGAGTAACGACCGGTACTTCTCCAGTATTTCATTTAGATGTGGAGAGCCTGCTTCCTCTTCTCCTTCAAAGAAAAACTTAAGATTACAGCCTGGAGTCAACTTGCTTTTCCGGATGGCATCATACGCATTCAAAATGGCATCAACTCCTGCCTTGTCATCAGCAGCACCGCGAGCATAGATCCTCCAGTCGTTAGTATAGCTTCCATCTGTAGGAAAAGGAATAGGGAGTCCCCCTTTATCTATAGCTTTTGAAAACAACTTTGGCTGAAACGGATCAAGCCCTTTAGCCCATTGAGCAGGATTAACAGGCTGCCCGTCGTAATGAGCATAAAAGATAAGGGTTTGTTTTGCTCCGGGAACGATTACTTCACCATATACAGCCGGCGGTGCGCCTGCTGTAGAAGCATTTAAAAGCTGTACTTTTTGAATACCCCGTTTGCTCATCATCGTCATAAGGAAAGCCGCAGTCTGTTGTTGGCCGGCAGGGTTTGCTGCAACATTTGGAAAAGAAAGAAATTCAGCGAACTCATTGATAATATTTCCGGCGTTTTTAGTTCCGTATTCTCTGATTGTTAGAACCTCTCGTGATTGGGCCGAAACGAATCCATCAATCAGAAAACTGAAAAGGAAAAAGAAGAAATATTTTCTCATGAAATGGAATTAATTCTATGCAACTAATATTGGTTAAGTAAGTTGTCTATAGTATATCGCACAATGGAACAGGTATTTGTGAAGTGGCTGTCGTCTGAGTTACAGCAGCTCCATTAACCTAATTCAGTTAATTAATGATTTGTTGTTGAAAGGTAGTGCTGAAGCAGCTATTTCACAAATATGGTGTGCTTGTTGCACAACTCAGCCTCCTAAAGCCACTGTAAAAGTGGTAAATTAAACCATGCAAGGAAAGAAACCTTTTCAAGACAAGCGCCTTGCTTCCTTCCGCCTCTCGGAGCGGGTGCCGCGTGACAACTTCTACCGCCGCTTAAAAGCAATCATGGATGTGGAGTGGCTCTATGAAGCCACCCAAAAGTACTATGGCCGTGAGGGCCACAAATCGCTGGACCCGGTGGTGTTCTTCAAACTCATTTTAATTGGTTATCTCGAGAACCTCTTAAGCGATCGAAGAATCATCCAGACCGTCAGCCTGCGCCTGGATCTTTTGTACTTTATCGGTTACTCCCTGGACGAACCGCTGCCCTGGCATTCTACCATCAGCCGCACGCGTCAACTTCTGGGTGAAGAGGTCTTTAAAGAACTCTTCAAACGGGTCTTACGCCAGTGTGTGCAACAAGGCATGGTGAAGGGCAAACGCCAGGCCCTGGACTCGGTGCATGTCAAAGCCAATGCGTCGATGGACTCCTTAAAAGAAAAAGAAATTGTGCAGGACGGGGAAGCCTATGCAGGTGAACTCGGTGAAGATGCAGAGGACGAAGAGCAAACAGAAAAGCAAACCGTCTCCGTCTTCAAACACCAGCAAGTGCAGTGGCATCACGGCTGGAAGCGGAAGGCCTACAAAGGGCGGCCCAGTGGTGGATGGCGGGCTCGCTTTGTCTCCAACCACACCCACTACAGCACTACCGATGGGGATGCCCGTGTGGCCGTCAAACCCGGCAAGCCCCGCCAGTTAAACTATTTGGGGCAACTCAGTGTCGATACCGCCCATCACGTTATTACTTGTATACAGGCCGACTATGCCAGTAAAAAAGACTCGCAGTGTTTGCCCTCATTACTCCGGCATACCATTGACAATGTAAAGGCGGTAGGCTTAAAAGTAAAAGAAGTACTCTGCGATGCGGGCTACTCCTCTTCGGAGGCCCTAAAAGCACTGAAGCAGTACCGTGTCACCGGCTATATCCCCAACTTTGGGCAATATAAACCCACCCGGGAAGGCTTCCGCTATTTTGCCGGCGGGGATTATTACCAATGCTCCCGGGGAGTAAGGCTTCCTTTTAAACGCATCAAGGACTCTCATGATGGCACGTACCAGATGCGGGTCTACAGAAGCAGTTCTTTGGATTGCAGGAACTGCCCTTTGAGAAAAACCTGTATTGGTAAAAGTGATTTTAAAAAGATTGAAGACACTGTAGACAAACCCCTCTATGATGAGATGCATCTCCGGCTACAAACCCGCAAAGCCAAACGTATGAAACGGCTTAGGCAAGCCACCGTCGAACCGGTGATTGGTACCCTGGTGAACTTTTTAGGGATGCGACGAGTGAACACAAGAGGCATCCAGCTGGCCAACAAGTGTTTGCTGATGGCCGCCGTGTGTTATAATTTGAAAAGACTCCTAAAATGGATGGGGGAAGCCGAAGGCAAAGGCGAAAAAACGCTTGGCCAGCTACTGGTTATGCTGTACTGGCTACCGGTTCTCTACAGCCGAAGAGGAGAGCAAATACAAACCAGCTTAAGCTACGCTTGCTAAAATCAAAAAACCACATACAAATACTGTTTTAGTTCCGAGTTGTGCAACAGCCACTCGTGTTGTACGCAGATTATGGAAGCTGCTTTACAAAGTTTTCCAGTTCCACTTGATTGTTATTCAGCAAGAAATCTAAATCATCACTACTTAAAGTATTAAATTGCTTGAAGAAGAGTTGCTCATCTTCGCTATGGCGGGAACTTTCTGGTATTACTACGCCAAACTCACTAGCACTTACACTCCACCTAGCTCCATAAAAAAAGCTACCATTATAGCCTCGTTCAAGTTCAATATAAAACGACTTTTGATTATCTGGCTGGCTTCCACGCTTGAACTTGTTATTAAACTCACCCTTTATAATGCTATCCTCTCGAATAAAGAGCGTCTCGAAATACTCAGAAATATCTTTAAAAAAGTAGTAAGATTTATCAAAGTAAATAGGCGTTTGACTTCCATTGTTAAAAGTCTTCAAGTCGTAAACTCCTTGATTAATAACAGGTATTATTAATGAAATCTCTCGTTTATTTATGAAAAAAGGTTTACCACCAATGCTTTCTTCAAAAGTGGCATAGGAATAATTCTTGTTAGAATTTTCTTCATCAAGATAGAATCTCATGAGGTTATAAACTTGCAGATATCGGAACAGGTGTTTCGGAAGCAGTGGTCGTCTGAGTTCCTACTGCCTTTACCTATTCCTTTGTTGATTAAAGATAAGCTGTTGAGCACTTACACAAAAGCCGCTGTTTTCGGAACACAGTGTTAGCGGCGTTGTCATTTATTCGTTGCTTAGTTGAAGTATGTACTCTTTTCCTGTCTCCGCTTTTATTTGATAAAGTTCGACAATAGGTCGCCTTATGGTAAACAGCTTATCTAAATCAAAATCGTTGAGTGAAAAGCGAAATTCGGGAAGAACTAAGTTGTCACCGTCCAATACAGAAGCGATGCATAAAGAATTGGTCTCATGGTCATTGCTAGCGATGAACCTAAAGAGAAGCTCTTTACCGTCAGGGTTTTTGAAATAACACTCCAACCAAACACTTTGATAAATGAAATGGAAGTTATCCTCCTCGATTGTTATTGGCCTCCTTAAGACATAAAAACCTGGCTTTTCCATGCCCCAGACGTTGAAGGCCTCAATTTCACCAACCCCTCTCTGAGGAATGACGTATCTGACCTCGGTTGTTTCGTCAAGAACACTCATTGTCAGTACAAGGTTATTTTGCATTTTTTCTCACATGGGTTTGAAGACCGTGGAAGGCAGTCGCAGCTAGCTCCCAAATATACTCATGTTTTTGCAGGCTTAGGGTCTAAGCGGGGTCTTCACTGCCTGGCCTGTATAGCAGCAATATGAGTTTTGTAGGTAGCAAATTATCCAGCATGCTGTGAGGATATAAAAGGCTCAGCAAACTCTATTCGTCCCTCATCCATTAGTGCTTTTAAAAGAGAATAAATGGGATTATAGTTAACAGCGGCAGGAATTTCAACAACAAAATACCTGTTACTTAATCCTTCAGTTATACAACCAAGAACAGCCAACTGTTCTCTAAGCTCAGATGTTTTATAAGGTTCTTTCATCAATACAACCTGGACAACGGAACTTCCTGACCGTTGCCTTACTTCTCGAAATGTAAGCATCTTCTCATCACTGTCGTGTTCAGCATAAAAAATATCATCTGGAGCTATATCAGGGCCATAAAACGGAATTGAGTCCAATTGATAAAGTCCATTTTCCTTATCTACTATCAATGCCCACATTGTCTCAACGGTTTCTTCTTCAAGAACATCACTGTAATAACGGAAAAGCACTTTAGTGTGAGATTCTTCTTGCATATTTGGAGTAGTATTGGGTTGCCTAACTACCAAATATAGGTATGTTTAGGTCTAAGCAGGGCCTTCACAGTCAAGCCTTGTAGCGCAGCGAGTCCCCCCTTATGTATGGAAAGCTGTTCAAAACATCCTTAAGTAATCACAATACTTCTCCCCAAAATAGTACAAGCGGCCTACGCTTCTTTTCTCTTTCGTTTATCTTAGTATCAGTCTGCATGAGCGCGTATGCCACACATACCGACGAAGAGCTGGTGCGCCTAATCAAAACAGGCGACACCGCTGCGTTTACCGAAGCCTACAACCGGTATTGGGAGCAGCTGCTGGCCCTGGGCTATTATTACACGCACCAGAAACAAGCCGCTGAAGACATCGTCCACGAAGTATTCACAAGCCTATGGGCACGACGAACCGAGCTGCCCATTCAATCCCTGAAAGCCTACCTGGCCACCGCAGTGAAGTTTTCTGTATTTAAAACCATTGCACGTGATAAACGACGACGCGAGCTGCAGCAGGGGATGAATATACCGGAACACACCACCGACGTAGAGGAAAAGCTGGATGCCCGCTTCTTGCAAGATTATCTCAATGGCGTGGTGGAGCAACTGCCCGACAAAGCACGCCTGGTGTTTACTTACAGCCGCGCAGAGGAGTTGTCAGTAAAAGAGATTGCTACCAAAATGGACCTTTCCCCCAAAGCTGTTGAATACCACATGACCAAGGCCCTGCGCGCCTTAAAAGAGGCGGTCAAAAAAATAAAATTCTTTTTTGTTTAGGGATCGGTAGGGCTGGTGGTACTATAGAGTATGACCGAGCAATACATAGAAGAGCTGGTGCAGAAATACGCCGATGGCACAGCCACTCCTAAGGAGGTGCAGCAGCTGATGGACTGGTATCATGCCGCGCCCATTGGCGATGTGCCATGGCCGGATACTGACGCACAGGAAAAGGAGAAGGTGCAACAGCGCATGTTGCAGCGGCTGCAAAACACACTTCCAGCAAAGAAAGGTCACCTTTATTGGTTAACACCCTTGCGTGTTGCGGCGGCCGTACTGATTGCGGTTTTATCTGCTGCTCTTTTTTATTATTGGCCATCGGCACCTGTAGCCTATATTACTATTACCAATCCTTCCGGGCGTATCAAGCAAGTGCAACTGCCTGATGGTAGCACCGTGTGGCTCAACGCAGCTACTACACTTAAATATGCCAGCGCCTTTTCTAAACACCGCCAACTGCAACTGGATGGCGAAGCCTTCTTTGATGTAACGCACAATGCGGAGCATCCCTTCTCTGTAGAAGCGGGCGAGGTACAGGTAACAGTACTGGGCACACGTTTTAATATTTCTGGATATACTTCTTCTAACCGTACTACAGTTTCCCTACTAAAAGGAAAGGTTCGCGTGTCGGCTGAAGAAAAAGAGCTGGCCGTGCTTAGTCCTGCTACCCAGTTGGAGTGGGATCGGCAATTAAGAAAAGCAATTACGAAGTCCATTGATACAACAGCCGCAGTAGCATGGAAAGCAGGTCGGCTGCAGTTCCAGGGACAAACGCTGGGCGAGATCATGCAGGCCCTGGAGCGCTGGTATGGAGTGCCGGCTCACTTTACTAATTCCAACTTAAGCCAGTGCCGTTACTATATGAGCTTTGATAGTGCTATGCCACTGAAAAAGGTACTGGACCTGATGACAGAGATCACCGATATGCACTTTGCTCTTGACAAACAAACCATTATTATTTCTGGCAAAGGCTGTCAGTAAGTTTTAAATCGTTGAGAACCTATTTATGCGAACATTCTTGTGTAGTCTTTTCTTTTTACTGCCTTTCTTAGGCAAAACGCAGCGTATGGAAGATGTGCGCATCTCCCTGCGGCTGCAAGACGTTTCTTTACAAACCCTAATGCAGCGTATTGAGTCGCTCACACCATTTCGCTTCCAGGCCAGGGCGGAAGACATTGAACGTGAAGCACACATATCTATTCAGGCTACTGATCAACCTGTAAGTGATATCTTAAAAAAAGCCCTGACGGGCCGCCACCTCCAGTTTCGACAGGTAGGTACCAACATCATATTATCTCGTAAGGAAACAAATACAGGCACCGGAAAGAAGTATGCACTGCATGGCACTATCCGCTCCGCTAAATCAGGTGAGACTATTATTGGCGCCACCATAAGCATTGTGAATACGTCTACAGCTACCACTACCAATGAGTATGGTTTCTATTCCCTCACCTTACCCGAGGGACAGTATACCGTGCAGCTGTCTGCGGTGGGTTTAGAAACAAAACAGGTAGCTGTTGATCTAACAAAAGACAGCCAGCTTTCCCTAAACCTGGAAGAAGAATCTAAAGAGCTGGCCACCGTTACCGTTACAGCTAGTGCCACCGCTACAAGCCGTAAGTCTCCCCAAATGAGTATGGAGCGTATCAATGTACGATCGGTGCGTAACATCCCGGTGATCTTTGGTGAGCGCGATGTATTAAAGACCATGCAGCTGTTGCCCGGTGTAAAGAGCGCTGGTGAAGGCAACAGCGGTTTTTATGTACGTGGCGGCACGGCCGATCAAAACCTGATCCTGCTGGATGAAGCACCTGTGTACAACCCATCACACTTACTGGGTTTCTTCTCCACCTTCAATTCAGACGCTATTAAAAACGTAACGCTTTATAAAGGGGCGCAACCGGCGCAGTATGGTGGTCGACTATCATCGGTGGTAGATATTAAAATGAACGAGGGCAACAACCAGGACCTGGACGTAAGTGGTGGTATTGGTTTGATCGCTTCACGCCTCATGGTGGAAGGACCGTTGCAAAAGGGCAAGTCTTCTTTCCTGGTCTCAGGCCGTAGAACCTATGCCGACTTGTTCCTACGCTGGCTGGGCGATTCCTCCTTGCGTAATGCCCGCCTTTATTTTTACGATCTCAATACAAAACTGAATTTCCAGTTGGGTAAAAACGACCAGCTCTTTCTCTCGGGTTATTTTGGGCGAGATGTATTAAGCCAGCAAGACATTGCCGGTATTAATTGGGGCAACACCACCAGTACGCTGCGTTGGAATCATATTTTCAATGAAAAGCTGTTCTCCAACACCTCGCTTATTTATAGCAACTACGATTATAAGATCACTACCAACACCGAAGCCACCGACTATCACATACGCTCCCGCATCCGCGACTGGAACCTGAAGGAAGAAGCACAGTGGTATGCCAACACCCGCAATACGCTCACCTTTGGGCTTAATGCCATCTATCATACCATTAAGCCCGGCGAGATATCTGTAGGTAATGAGAATGAAATGGTGTCCGAAGATCTGCAGGACCGCTACTCGCTGGAAAGCGCGCTGTATGCAAGTAATACCTGGCGCGCTTCCGATAAGTGGAGCCTTACCTATGGATTGCGTCTTTCTGCCTTTACTATTTTGGGAGAAGGAGATTATTACCATATTGATGCTGATGGAAATGTCACCGATACGCTACACTACAACCGTGGCGAAGTGGTGAAAACCTATATTGATCCTGAGCCACGCATTGCAGCCAGCTACCAGTTGAATAGCAGCAGTGCGCTGAAGCTATCCTACTCGCGCAATGTGCAGAACCTGCACCTAGTTTCTAATTCTACATCAGCCTCACCTACCGATAAGTGGGTGGCCAGTACCAACATCATAAAACCAGAGAAAGCGGATCAATTAGCGTTGGGGTATTATAAATCATTGAATGATCCACGTTATGAACTGAATGTAGAGGCTTATTATAAGACCATGCAAAATGTAATTGACTATCGCAACGGCGCGCAGGTATTTACCAATGAGCCTATTGAAACGCAACTGTTGTTTGGAAAGGGTAGGGCCTATGGTATGGAATGGCTGTTTAAAAAGAAGGCAGGCCGGTTTAGCGGTTGGGTCAGTTATACACTCTCCAAAACAGAGCGCCAGATAGAAGGCATTAATAATGGACAGTGGTACAATGCGCGTCAAGACCGCACACATGACATTGCTATAGTAGGAATGTATCAGCTGAATAACAAGTGGACGCTGTCAGCTAATTGGATCTATTATACCGGCGATGCGGTTACTTATCCTACCGGCAAATACCGGTTAGATAATGAAGTGTACTTCTATTTCAGCGACCGCAACGGCTACCGCATGCCCAACTATCATCGACTGGACCTAGGTGCTACACGACAGTTAAAGAAGGGTAAGAAGTTTTCTTCTGAATTGAACTTTAGCCTGTTTAACGCCTATGGACATGCGAACGCTTACCAGATCAGTTTCCGTGAAAGCGAAACGGATCCTTCTAAAACCGAAGCGGTGCAAACCTCGCTGTTCACGTTTGTGCCTTCTATTACCTACAACTTTAAATTTTAAGGATGAAGCTTTTAGTAAATAGTTTTTTGTTAATACTGCTGGTGGGTGTAACGGCCTGTGAGAAAGTGATTGATATAGACGTGCACGAAAGCGATACGCTGTATGTGATAGAAGGAGTAATAACCAATGAGTCCGGCAACTGTAATGTATACGTAAGCCGCACCCAGCCTTTTAATGAAGACAACAATTTTGAGCAGGTGAGTGGCGCTGCCGTTAAAATAAAAGACAATGGCCAGGAAATCGTATTAACAGAGACAAGGCCAGGCGTGTACCAAACAACTACACTTACTGGAATTCCTGGCCACCGTTATGATCTCTCAGTATCCATCAATAACCAGGTGTTCACTGCCACCTGCACCATGCCGCAGCCCGTAAAGATAGATACACTATACGTAGCACCCGGCCCCTTTGGGCAGTTTCAGTTTGCTACCGTAGGCTATACCGATCATGCCGGAGCTAACAACCAATATCGTTTTGTGCAATATGTAAATGGCACCAAAGACCCGGAGATCTTTTGGGAGAATGATGAATTTACCGACGGCCAAAAGATAGTGGTACAACTGGATACTGGCGTAGACAAAAAGGACGACCCTCGTAACATTAATAGCGGTGATCAGGTAACTGTTGAAATGCAAGGATTGGATGAAGCTGTCTTCAAGTACTGGTACTCGCTCCAATCCGATGGCGGCGATGGGGGCGGTAATTCCGCCGCTCCTGCTAATCCTGTTACTAATATCAAAGGCGGCGCCCTTGGTTATTTCAGCGCTCATACTATTGACCGAAGGACGGTTATAGCGCCTTAAGGAAATGTGAGAAAAGCTTCACACTTTATGTAGCGGGTTTCACGCAGAGGCGCAGAGACGCGGAGAAAGGGCTGCAAAGAATAAAAAGAACTTAAATAAAAAAGCACTCCACATTTAGGAGTGCTTTTGTTTTATAGTCGGTCTTTCTTAGCGTCTTCTCATCTTAGCGCCTTTGCGTGAAACCATTCTTCCTTTCTTTCCCTCTGTGGACTGTCGTCTGTCGACCGTGGACTTCTTCTCATAGCTCATAGCTCGCAACTTTCCCTTCCTTCTTCCTTCCTTGTCAACTTCTCAACCTATCAACCTAAATCAGCCATCAGCCATCCCCACATCAGCCATCCATTCTAAATCCACTAATCCGCGGTATACCCTTTAGGCAAAGTAGGCATTTCCAAACCATCAATATATAAAGTAGCTAATGCTTTTGCCAAATAAGGATATACACCTCGGTTGTTGGTTAATACAATGAAGGTTAACTTCTCCTTGTCGAACCGAACAAAATCGGCCAATGCGGGCCCGCCGCTATGTTCAATCAGTTTGTGACCTTGATAATCAGGCGTAATGATCAGGCCCAGGCCAAAGCTTCCCGCTTTACCATTGGTTAGCATTACAGGGTTTGATAGCAACTCTTTGGTTTTTGCAGAAAGAAAATCCCCCTTGTCAAAAAGGGTTGCTGTTTTAGCAACGTTTTCTATGGAGCTATAAATACCGCCAGCAGAATAGCCGGTAGCGCCAAACCACATCTGGTTAATACGTAGTGTAGAATCCTTTTTGAACCAATGATACTCTTGTGCCTGCTCTGGAATAATGTCGAAGTCAGAGAGATCGCCAATGTTAGGATTATTGACATAGGTGTGATTAAGGGTTAAAGGTTCCAGAACATATTTCTTCAAGGCATTGAAGTAGGTTAGTCCGGTTACTTTTTCAATAACGTATTGCAGTACCCAATAATCACTGCTAACGTAGAAATCGCGCGAGCCGGGTTCGTATTCTAATGGCATTTGCGCTGCTAATTTATAGGCCATACTACTGTTTTGGGCTTTGGAGAAGTTAGCTATTTTAATACCCGATTGATGGGCGGCCAGTTGTTGTACTGTTATTTTCTTCCACTCCACAGGAACAGAGTCAATCAGTTCGTCTAAGGTTTGATTGGGTTGTAAAAACTTGTTGTCAAAAAGCTTTCCGAGCAATAAGGCGCAATAAATTTTAGAGCAGGAAGCCAGCTGAAACGCAGTGTTTTTAGTAACGTTTTGATTGAAGCCAATATGAGCTTTCCCTAGTGTGCCTATTGTCTCTATCTTACCATCTCTAACCACAGCATAGGCCAGGCCGGGAATATGTTCTTTCTGCATTAGATTGTTTAGAAAGACCCTTACTTCCTTTTCTTTTGGCTGGGCATGGCAAATAGTAGAAGGGGCAATGAAACACAGTAACAGTAGCAGTGTAGTGAATAAGCTAAAATAAAATTGTCCGTTCTTGTTTTTGGGCATCTGCTTTTTCTTCATGGCTAACAGCGATTTGGTTGTTGAAGACAAAATTGGGCAGGTAGTAAGCCATATAAAAACCTTTGTGTATGAGGCTGCTATTTATTTGTGTGAAACGTCTGGGCCGGGTTGATGTTACCTATAATAACGGCTACCTTTGTTTGCATACCCTACTTTCCTGGAAGTGGCAGTTATAAAACGATTTTAAATTGATATGTCTTCAACAATAAAGGATACATGGTTACGCATTACTTGTCCATTTATTCTTATTAGTTTAAGTCTGGTGAGCCAACAGTTATTGGCGCTAAACGTTGATAAGGCTATTATAGCAGCACGCCTTATCTTTTTTATCGTTCTGAATTTTGAGTTGGCACGCGTTATCATATTGTTGGTTCGCAGCAGGTTCCCTGGACTAGCATTAACAAAGCGACGCATAGTAACGTCATCTATTTTATCAGTACTACTTACGTTCGTTGTCATTAGTTTATCTACGTGGGTCAGTCGGTTATATGGCGATAAGCCCGTTAGTTTTTTTGATGAGACTGTGCTTAACTTCTTGCAATCATTTTGGATTGGTGCTTTGATAGTGGCTCCCTATGAGGTGCTCTACTTTTACTATCTGTTGTTACGATCGGAAAAAGAAAAAGAGCAATTGCAAAAGGCTACTATAGAGAGCAGGCTGCACTCTTTACAAGCACAGATCAATCCGCACTTTCTGTTTAACAGCTTGAATACGCTGGCGGCATTAACAGTTAAAGATCCTTATAAGGCAGAAGCCTTTACCATTGAGATGAGTGCTGTTTATCGGTACTTGCTTCTAAATAATACACAACGCCTCACAACGGTAAAGAATGAACTGGATTTCATCCATTCTTTTCTGCACTTATTGAAAACCCGTTTTGATGAAGGCTTTACGTATTGTGTTGATGTAGATCCGGCCTTTCATGCTTATTTGATGCCACCACTGACCTTGCAAATACTTGTGGAAAATGCGGTAAAGCATAATAACTTTTCTGACTATGCACCGTTGCATCTGCATATTTCTGTAGATGACGATCAGCAATTGGTTGTAACCAACACGCTGCAAAAAAAGGCGCAAACAGGGCCAGCCTCTGGCTATGGTCTATCCAATATTATATCCAGGTACAACCTGTTACAGCAGCGAGAAGTGATGGTTATAGAATCGGCTAATGAGTTTAAAGTTGTTCTACCCTTAATCAGTTCGGTATATGAAGGTGCTTATTGTTGAAGATGAAAAGCTGGCCATAGAACGGATGCAAAGGCTGCTGGCGGAAATAGCCCCGCCAGTGGAAGTGGTAGGCAGTATGAAAACCATTAAAGACACGGTAACCTTTCTGCAGCAGTCGGCTACGCCCGATTTAATACTAATGGACATAGAGCTAAGTGATGGAACCTGTTTTGATATATTTAAGCAAGTAGCTGTAACCAGCTTTGTAGTATTTACCACCTCTTATCATGAATATGCGCTGGAGGCTTTTCGCGCAAATAGTATTGATTACCTGTTAAAACCAATACGGCAGGTTGATCTTCAAAATAGTATCAACAAATATTATGAAATGAAGCAGCAATTTGTGGCTGCTTATCAAACAGAGACCTTGCAGCGGGCCCAGGATCAAATACAAGAGGCCTGGCCGGTTACAAGCTATCGCTCTCATTTTCTGATCAAGCAGGGACAGCGCTATAAGACAGTTGCTGTAGAGGATATTGCGTACTTCTTTGTCGATGGGCGACTCACCTATTTAATGACCTGGAACAAGACAAAGATGGTTATTAACCACACCTTAGAGGAAGTAGAGAAAATGGTTGATCCAGGCAGGCACCACAGAGCCAACAGGGCATTTGTTGTACATAAGAAAGCCGTGCAAGGATTTAAAAATACACTGAATGGAAAGTTGCAAGTGGAGCTTTATCCTTTAATCCAAAAAGAAGTAATGATTAGTAAGGAAAAGGCTACTGAGTTTAAGAACTGGATGCGTGAATGAGTCTGGATGTAAATGATGTATTTAAAGCAGCAGGTATTTTTTGATCCGAAAGCGGTTGTCCGGAAGCGCTATTCAGCGACCCAGGTGTTCGAATGTTGCTCTTAGCGTTGCTTTGTTGTCCACAATGACTACGTTAGGTGATGTGTCTAGGGCCAAAAGCAATAACAGCGTTTAATATATAATCGGGGTAACTATATAACCCTTTTTGCGTAGAAGCCTAATAACTCCATTTTCGCCAGCCAAATGAGCACAACCGAAAGCAAAGAATGTCGCTTGCTTTTTCATCGCTTTTTCTATAGTGGGTATCCATCTTTTATTGCGCTGATCTAATATTAGTTCAGCTTGTGGATCTTTGTAACCGCTTTTGTTTATTGCCACACTGTTATAAACTGCTGTAATGTTCTTTTCACCATACAAGGAAATAGTAAGAAGCTTACTACTAACTATAGTATTCATATTCTTCAAAGTAAAGATCAGCTTTTGTGCCTGAGCATCTAATGGTATATCATCTTTATGGTAAAAGCCTGGTGGCGGTTTACGTTCTAATACATCGATCGACTTTTGTAACTCTATCCCTAGCCGCCATAAGGAGTCCTCATAAGAAGATGTTTTGCAGCCTAAGGCTAAATTTTCGATCCACTTACTTATCAAAAATGGTTTAATTTGATTTAGTGTGGCTTCGTCGATACTCTTATAATAATTACTTTGACTAAGGATCAATTTTACTTTTTCAAAATATTCTTTCCCAATCAATTTCTGCAAACTTTTACGCTGCATCAGATCACCTGAATCAAATAAGTCTCCAGCTTGGGGTTCTTTAAAACCTAACCCTTCAAAAAAGATCCCTTTAGCTGCTTTGATTTTGTTTAAAATCGAATCTGGTAATATGATTTGCTCTTTGCATATCGAGTGAATTGTTCCATATAAATAGGACGGTTCAGATAACCCTGGACCATTTACTTGCCAGAGCAAAGTTTGTTGATATGCTGAATCACTTACTTGCGCCTGTGTTGAAGACAGAAGTCCGAATATCAGTATAAGCAAATAAATGGTTTTGTTTATCATTTAAAAACAGATTTTACATCTAAGTGGGTCTTCACTGACTGGGATTTTGTAACGCTGCGAGACCTATCTTCAACCAAACATTACTCAAAAATGCTTTGAAGCATCTGTAGTAATGCCTCTTCATTTTCCTTAGTACGGCCTCGCCAACGGCCAATGATTTTCCCTTGCTTGTCAATTAAAACTTTTACAGGAATGCCAGTAACAAAATACCGAGTAGCAAGAGTACTGTTGTTTTCCTTGTCAGAAACATGCTTCCACATGTCTATACTATCAGTAGTGATAGCTTTCTTCCATGCTACCAGATCTTGATCTGTAGAAACGTTGATGATTTCCAGACCATTAGAATGGTATTTAGCAAAAGCCTGTTTGAGCAAAGGAAAATCCTGCCGGCAAGGCACACACCAACTGGCCCAGAAGTCAAGCAGTACATAAGCTTTATTTTGGTATGCTTTTAAAGAAACCGTTTCCTGATCGATGTCTTTTAAAGTAAAGCCAGGCGCAAGTTTGCCAACTGTACTGTTGTTGCAATGAAAAAGTGCTTCCTGCAGTTGCTTGCCTTTCTCGCTGTTGCGTAGTTCATGAGATAGGCTATTAAACAAAGACAGGAACGTTTCATAAGGATTGCCCTCTTGTCTGTTGAACTCTAAGGATAAAACGTCAAGGGCAATAGGAGAAGATGGATGTTGTTTCACTAAATCAAACTCATGCTGAAGCATGCTTTCTTTATTTTGCTCAATGGCATTGTTCAATTGGTGTAGTCTATATTCCAATTCTTTCTTTAGCGTAGTGTCGGTAGCAGTAGCTAGATTGACTGTAATACTGTTATACAAAGTTGTTAGCGAATCTTGCCGCTCATACATGCGGGTGCGAATAGCTTCCCATTCTTGCTGAAGGGAGGTTTGTTTGGAAGATTGGGCGCTTGCAAGTGCCTGTATAAGAACAAATGATAATAGTAAGATAGAAGGTCTCATAAGCATTAGTCTAATAAACGTCTATAGATTAGTATCTAAGTGCAGTCTTCTTTGTCTGGATTTTTGTTATAACTGCTTTCCTCGCTATCAGCAATGCTCACCCTTCAGAGACATGGCGGGACCAGATACCCCTGATTGCTGATACTGAGTGTTTGCAATAAAGATCGGTTTTCAGCTGTAAGTTGAAGGACTAAAATATCGTCATCTGTGCCTGTTATCCAGCCGCCCTTTTCTGCAGGTTCCTGTAAGTATTTGGCTTGGTTGTAGAGAATCGGAATATTGCACTTTTCATAAAAAGAGCGAAGCTCCTTTTCACAGAAGCCAATAGCTTCTGTATTGGTGTTGTGCAAGTAAGATAACATATGTTTTAAAAGCAGTGTTCCATACCCTTTGCCTTTTACTAAGGAAACAAAACCAACAAACTCTGGAAGTACAAGACGTTTGTTGGCAATATTAATTTTGAAGTCAAAGTTTAAACGTGCCAAGCTTAAAATCGTATTAGTTGCATCGAAAAGTAGGTGAAACTCCGATCGGCTAAATAGGGTCTGAAATGTAGACAGGTCCAATGCTTTCCATTCTCCCACTTCCCATGCTGAAAGAATCACCAATACTTCTTGTGCTGTTAAGTCTTTGGGTTGTTTGATTTGGTATTGCAGCATATACTTTCAAGATAAAATAAAAGCAGGTTGTTGTTTCAACAACCTGCTTTTATTTTATAGCTCTTTCTTAATTATTGAGGCACCTGCCAAAACGCAGCAGGGTTGCTGGTAGTGTAATTAACAAAAGTGGTTTTTAGATCCTTGTTGTAAAACTCCTTTTTCGCAGGCATATCTTTAAAGCGGCCGTATCCCATGGGCACCAGGTTCACATACGTAATAGTTTTTTCTTTGCCGCGAGTTTCTATATCAAATCCACTTTCCAGCGCACAATAAAACCGGTACAGGTTCTTTGCCATATAGCTGTATAGGTAGTTCTCTTTCACAGTGGATGCCTTGTGATTCCAGTTAGCATCCGGGTTAACGATCATGGGCTGGTTATTGATCAAACGGGTGCGCACTTCTTCAATACCCAGCAGCTCGCCTTTTTCGTTCATTACGTAAGCATCGTTCGTAGGATCCATCCAAAGCCATTTTTTCAGCTGTTTGGAATAGACCATATTGATCACATGCGAGTCGTAGTCTTTTCGTAAGCTGTCTTTTGGAAAGCAATACACCTTTCTGGACTGGAAGCCCATCGCCAGGTAACAATCATTGAGCAGCGTTGCCAGTTCACCACAGGATACACCGATCTTTTTAGCGGTGGCCACTGAAGCTATTTCTAAACCGTTTATAGCCTGAATACCACTTTCGTGTTGTCCATCATGGGGTACTGTATTGTGTACCCAGTGCAAAAGATTAATGAACTTCGAAACTTCGTTACCTGCACCAGCTATAGAGTCAAGGTTGAACTGTTGGCGTAGGCGCATCAATTCTGGGCGCGTACCAGTCTGGTAAGTGAAGGCCGGTAGTGGCGTACTATCAGTAGTGGTGAACCGGTTATCTTTTTGCAAGATGTATAGGAAATCGCCCAGTTCACGCAAGGGTTGTACCATGGCATTATAGGCTTTTTCCTTACGGATGTTGTCCAAATCGCTATCCTGCGACAGGTGGGTGTAGTTGGCGTAGCCAGCCTTAATAGCTTTTTCTAAAGAGGCTAACGCCAATGGCTTATTATTGAGCAATGAATAAGCGCAGCTTAAGTTGTAATAGGCGTTTATATAATAGGGGGCATATGCTTTCTGCTCTTCTGGCTTCAGCTCCTCATACTTTTTTAAAAACTCTTTTAATAACGAGTTGTACAGACCGACATCCTGTTTTTTATAAGCGTCTACAAAAAGCTCATTTTGCTTATTAGCAAATTGTGTAAAATCATTATTCTGATTGGATTGCGCTACCGCAAAAAGAGATACCAGGGAAAGGATGCAGGTAAAAAGAGACTTTATCATTTCTATAAGTTAGTTTTAGTTGATTACCCATTTGGGGGTACCAAGTAGATTATAAATATACGTACAGGCTCCGGCTATTGTTACAGGAGACTGTGTGCATTTTGTAAGGTTTTTAATAATTATACTTATGCGTGCCTGTAAATGAAGCATTTTAAGTGGCCAGAGCATTCAATTCATTCCGGTAAGAAAGCTATACAAGCCACTAAAGTAAAAGACTATCCCAATTTAAACGGCCAGCTTCAGTCGTATATATTGCTGTAGTAGTATTGGGTAGATATTATAGAATAGGTTGGTCAATAAGATGATGGCTGCCCAACCAATATATCCTTTAAAGAGCGCATAAACGCCTACCATGCTATAAAACAAAAACAGCATGTAGTGAAACTTCTCAAAGGCATAGGTTTGCTTCAATAGCCTGTTCATGGATTTGGCATCCTTGCGAACAGCTTTGTAGGTAGGGAATCTTCTCCGGATCAGGCGGTTGATAACCACACCATTCTGAGATAATTGCTGAATAAGACCGACCCGCAGTTTCCGGTAAGTTGTTGTTGTACGGGCAATTTGGATTTTGCTTAAATAAGCATTGGAAA
The DNA here is from genome assembly GCF_001644645.1 of Flavisolibacter tropicus. Classification (NCBI taxonomy): domain Bacteria; kingdom Pseudomonadati; phylum Bacteroidota; class Chitinophagia; order Chitinophagales; family Chitinophagaceae; genus Flavisolibacter; species Flavisolibacter tropicus. The sequence continues at coordinate 4,270,320 of NZ_CP011390.1, forward strand.
GAAAGACAGGAAGGAAGCTGATAGCTATAAATAGCCAAAAAAGCCTAGAAGTAAGATGCGTATAGCAAAAGATAGAAATGGGAACCAAGCCTAATATTGACCAAACCAGATTGGGGAGCATGTTGTAAAAGCCTACCATTCGCTTTAGGTTCCTTGCTTGAATATCTTTCCCTTTCTTCATCGTATTGGCTATCGAGCTAGGATGCATGCCATATTGCTCCTTGTTTATTATCCCCTCCTTCAACAATTAATCTTCGCATCAGCAAATCCTCCTCTGTGTCCCTCCGTGCCCCCAGTGCCTCTGTGGTTCCTCTCTCTGCGTCCTCTGCGCCTCTGTGCGACACCAAACAGCGCGAAGCGCTCCCTTAAAGGTAGCAAGCTTCCATTTTACTTCTGCTTCACCATTACCAAATAGCTCCAGGGCGCTAAATCAAAACGGGTGCTATCTGTAAATGCATACTCTACTCCCGAAAACAATTCCGTGTAAGTGCCTTTGTGATATTGACTTTCTAATTTTACAGGAGTTTGTTGGTTGCTCAGGTTAACCACCGTGATCACTTTATCATTGTTCTTCTCTCTGGAGAACGAGATCACCTTACTCATCTGGTCATTCTTGATGCGATCCATTTCGCCGCCCCACCGGCCATTCCACAAAGCCTGGTTTACATGTTTCAGCTGAAAGAGTCTGGAGTAGAGACCGCCGATCTTATGGTTTTGCCACTGTATCGTATCCTTGTCAAAAAATCGTAACGACCGATCTAGTCCTGCCTCCTGCCCGCTGTAGATCAACGGCATGCCATCCATAGTTGCAGTAAGCACAATAGCGGCTTCCAGACCATCACCGAAATTGGAGACTTGGTTGCCTTCCCACGAGTTCTTGTCGTGGTTGTCAACAAAGTTCATGCGGTAGGCATTTCGTGGCCATGTACTTACATGTTCGGCTATATAGCCTTCCGTTAATCCATTGATGCTTTTGTTATTGGTAGTAATGTCGTGCAGGTGATCCCATAAGCTCCAGGCATACGTCATATCAAAAGCACGCTTGTGTAAATCCCTATCGGCGGCTTCGGCCAGCATAAAGACGGGTTTAATGGCCTGCAGTTCTTTGCGTGCGTTTTCCCAAAAATCAATGGGCACAAAGCTGGCCACATCACACCGGAAACCATCAATGTCGGTTTCTTTCACCCAGTAGGCCATGGCATCCGTCATATATTTACGCAGTCCCGGGTGACTGTAATCAAAATCAATAATATCGTCATAATCTCGCCAGGGTGTTGATTGAAAATGGCCTTCCTTGCTTTTGCTGTACCAGTCGGGGTGGTTGGTGGCTAAGGAGTTATCCCAGGAGGAGTGGTTGGCTACCCAATCCAGGATCACATACATACCCTTTGCGTGTGCCTTGCGCACCAGGTGTTTGAGGTCTTCTAGTTTACCAAACTCGGGATTTACATCGTAATAATCTTTTATAGAATAATAGCTGCCCAGCGTGCCCTTTCGGTTCTTTTCACCAATAGGCTGAATGGGCATTAGCCAAAGAATATCAACACCCAATTGTTTCAGTCGTGGCAAATGCTTTTCAAAAGCTGCAAAGGTGCCTTCGGGTGTGTATTGCCGGATATTGACTTCATAAATAGTGGCGTTCTTACTCCACTCTGGGTGTTCTAATTCAACATATTCCTTGGGTTGGTAGGCAGAAAGATTTGAATCGGTATGTGTTTTATCCTCTTGACTTGAACTATCATAGGTGCAGGAAATAAGGCTGCATAGGATTAAAGAAAATAACGATAGTGTCAATGCCTTCAACGCTTTCATTTTAGCAATCATTGTATACAAAGGGTTTTCTTCCGGTAAAGAGGCTATGAGTGCTGCTTGGCCTTGTCCGTATGAAGTGTTTTTCAGTTACAAGATAGCACTTGGCTAGTATTGTAACAATATAAGTATTATAGGCCCTTGCTTACAAGAATATGATCAGCTGGTGGATCTTTGCCAATAACTGGTGGCATTACTTTATCTGTAGCCATAGCAACGATGGATTTTCATACGATCAGGGTCGCTATTGCCAGTCTCGTTAAGAGTTTGCGCATAGAGAAAGGCGAAATAAGACTGCTAAGACTAGGTTTGACTTGATCACAGGTTCACTATCCCTCTTTCTATTGCTTATGTGCGGGATTCAACAACCGTAAAGCATTAAATACAGCTTGATGCATGATGGTAGCATGGTCTTCTTGCGGTAAATAGTCAAAATAAACAGACAGATTTTTGCTCTTTGTTTGCTTGATCTTATCAGCTAACACGTTGGCGTCTACTTCCATAACACGTGGTACATCGCCCGGAGTAAGGCCTTCTTTACCAACACCGATATAGATGCTTGTTTTTTGAGAAAAACTGTCTTGTAAGATAGTCGAGGATAAGTTGAGCAAAGAGCCATTATCCCACCATAAGCTCGGACTTACAATGATGTATCGGTCAAATAGTGTGGGCCTCTTTAATAACACTTCTGTTGCCAATAACCCCCCTAAAGATTCACCTATAAGCGTCTTGCCCGAATTGGTTCTGAACTTTTTCTGAATATAAGGTTGCAGTTCCTTTTCTATGAAGCTGATGAAAAGATCCGAATGGCCAGATGCGGGATATTTTTTTCTGTCTGCAGCATTTGCAGTAGGATAAGTCATGTCACGCATTCTGTTTGTATTGGTAATACCAACAATGATGGAAGGGGCAACGCGATTGATCCAGGGAAAGCTGTTAAACTGGTAAAGGCCTGTAATATGAATAAAATCTTCGTCAGTGCCACCATCTAAAAGATAGACAACAGGATAGGTTGCTGTGTCGTTTGCCAAATAGCCATCTGGCAGATATATATTCAACACCCTTTTTTCAGAAAGAACAGCCGACTGTAACTCATCAACTTGCCCAATTACTAAAGGCTTGATTTTAGAGGTGTTGTGTGAAGGTTGGCAAAATGAAGCAAAACAACACAAAGTGAATGTATAGAGTAAAAATAATGGCTTCACGTAACAGGTTATTTGATTATTGATTCTAAAGTGCTTAAGGCATTTAATAGAAAGACTCTTTACGATTCATGTGGGCCCACCATTCTAGGTTTTTAAAGCGTAGCAGACCACATCTAAGTTGGCCTTCCGCGTTCTACTTTTTCTCCATTACCCCATTGGCGTACAAATCTCAATTAAAAAACCATCAAGGTCTCTGACATAGGCAACTACCTGTCCCCATGGCTTCGTCTTTGGCTGTTCAACTAAAGTTGCTCCTGCTGCAACTGCTGCCTGTACCGCTGCGTCAACATCGTTTGTTGCAAAGCCTACCTCAATACCAAATGGTTTGTTATTCAGACTGCTTGCAGTAAACCCATCTTTCAGATTGGAGTGTGCTAACGTGGTAGATGCGAATGAAAGAGTGGTCTCGCCTGATACCAGCTCTCCATATTCATTTCCCGGTGCTATAAATTTTTTGGTGAAGCCAAAGGCTGTTTCGTAAAAGGCTATAGTTTTTTCTACATCGTTAACGTACAAAATGGTGTAAGCAAATTTTATCATTGTGGTCTTGGTTTAACATTGAAATTAAGTCTTTTCTACCGGTTTACATTAAACGCTTTTACAATACGCCTTTGCATTGAAGAGTGCTTCCATAAGTACAAGTGAAGATCGTATTTGAAACTAGAAACTGTAACCTGTAACTATATGGCTCTAATGGGTGATGCCGCCAATGGGTGCCGTTAAGGTTTCCGGAAGTATTTTTTAATGATAATATCCTGGAAGGGATCGGGGTTAGTTTCCGGTAATCCATGGCCAGCATTGGTAAAAAGGAATAAGTCTTTTTTGGGTGCAACTACTTTATTGAAATAATCTTTTGTAACGGAGGAATTGGTATTATAATCTTTTGCACCAGCAAAAAAATAGACAGGACAATTAATAGTTGGCAGGCTTTCAAAACGATTGATGTCGCTTGATCGGGACCAGACATCGAACCAGGTAACTGCCCATGCCTCCACAAAACTTTTTCTCAAGCTAAGACGCACTAGTTTTTGCCCGTCATGTTTAAACAGCCATTTCCGGTGATAATATAATTGCTCCGCATTTTCAAAAGGGATCTTCACCTGTGCCAATTCTTTGCGGGCTTTTTTACCCATAGTTTCCTTGAGCATAGCCAGCGAAATACTATCGCTTCTGAATTGGTCAATCACCGGGCTAATGGCTATATAGGCATACAGCAACTCGGGGTATTTATCGGCTATATAAAAGCCTAATCCTGACCCCCAGGAATACCCCGCCAGGTAAAGCTTTGGTTTTTGAAACTTGTGCAGTAAAGAATCTATGAGATCGTGTGTATCATTATAAAACAAGGGGAGTGTTAATGGCTGTGGTGATTTATTGAGCTTGAGTGTTTCACCTGTTTCCCGCTGATCCCATTGAATCACTACAAAATACTGTTGCAGCTTACTGCTGATGCGATCGTTTTTTTGCAACAGGGAACTACCCGGTCCCCCATGCAAAAAAAGAAGAATCGGTTTTGAATCATCTTTACCCTTTATCTTAATGTATTGCTTAATGCTGCCTATAGTAACGATCTGATTGGTATCAATAGGCTGTTGACTACGCGCCTGGATAGTAATAAAGGTTGCCAACAAAAAGAGTTTCAGATAGACAGTCGACATGAATCAACAATTAAGTTAATGTAATTTACTAAACCAGAACAAATTTTTGATAAAGCGCTACAGGAATCAGCTTTAGAGATTAAGCACTTGTATATTGTACTTTTCATTAGCCTTATTGCATGGTATTGTTTTATGAAAGCCACTTAATATATTTGTTTAACCATTCTAACTGCTCTTATGAAACGCGCTTTTTCTGTTTTATTGCTTCTTATTTCTTGTACTGTTTTATTATCCAACTGTAAAAAAGATAAAGAGGATATTAATACTGATGAAGTACGGCTCCAAGCTGTTGAAACAAAGCAAAGTAACGGAGACATACACAAGCTCTTTTTTGATTATGATGCCAACGGCCGAATAATTAAAATAAGATCAGGCAGAAATAATGAAACACCAACCACTAACTTTATTATTACGTATTCAGGTAACGAGATATTGATACCCGTTACTGTCTCGGATGATGAATTAAATACCATAAAAGACACCATACGGCTATTGCTGAATGCTGACCAACAAGTAATTAAAAGAATGTATCATGGTTTTCATGAGTTTAAGGCACCCACTTTCACCCCCCAACGTACTAACATCTACGATACCACCACATACTCATATGATGCGGCTGGACTGGTAAAACAAGAGACTCACGGCGGCTTAGATACTTCATGGTATAATCCAGGTGTAGAAACAATTATGGTATCGCGGACAGCGGGATTTACGAATTATTCTATAAAGGACGGTAATATCATAAGCACTAAAAAAGAAGTAACGTCTTCAGGTTACGCCAAACAAGGGGGAATTGTGAGTACGGGCAAAAGCAGCAACGAGACCACTCACGCATTTGAGTATGCAAAAGCCTATCCCAATAAAATAGATTTTAAGAATGCAGCTATTTTAAATGAGTTACAGCTGGTCTTTCCACCAATAAATAAGAATCTGCGTAATGTACCCGAAAAGATATTGGTTACTGATATAACGAAAAATGGTAATGGAAACATTACTTCATCAAATAGTTTTACCATTAATCAGGAATTGAGCTACAATAAGTATGGCTTCGTTAATATACGATTTGATCCAGCATCACCTACGTTGAAGACAACTTACGTTTATAACAAATAATCGGAGCACTGTTACAAGTAGGTGACAGCTTGTAGGTATAAACGCTCTGCCTTCGACAAGCGCAGGATACCAAGGGGCGATATGGATGGCGGACTGATGCAGAACAAAAGAATGAAACCTGAAACAAGAAACGTGAAATTTCTTCCTACTATATCGTCAATGACTTGTCTTCTCTAACTCTATAGTACTATGATGGATGTCGTGGTGTTCCAGTTCGTGTTTGATATTGGCAATCACATCTAGTTTTTGGTCGAATGATAATTGTTCATCAATAACAACATGGGCGGTCAGGGCGTTTTCAGTGGTACTTAATGACCATACATGCACATGTTGAACCTGTTTTACATAAGGCACGCTGGTAATGATCTTTTTAATGGCATCTAACTCTATACCCTCTGGCACGGCATCGATGGTCATTTTAAAGCTATCGCGTAATAAGCCCCAGGTACTTACAAGAATAACAATCATGATGACAATACCAATGGCGGGGTCAAGCCAATACAACTGGGTGTAAGAGATAACGACCCCTGCTATTACAACGCCCAGCGATACCAGCGCATCGGCTAACAAATGCAAATAAGCCGCTTTTGAATTGAGCTCATGCTTTTGTTTAAAGAAGAGAAACGCGGTTATACCATTGATTAAGATGCCAAGAGCTGCTACCCAGGCAATAACGCCTCCCGAAACCACTTCTGGGTGAAGCAGGCGGGTAAAGGATTCAAATCCTAAAACGCCAACGGCCACTAATAAGGTAACGGCGTTAGCAAGAGCTGCTAACACCGTTGTTTTTTTGAAGCCATAAGTGTATACAGCATTGGATGGTCTCTTCGCTATCCAGAAAGCTACAAGAGAAACAACTAGGCTAGCTACATCGCTTAAATTATGCCCGGCGTCCGTAAGCAAGGCCATAGAGTTATAAGCAATGCCGGCAATGGCCTCGGCCAGCACAAAAGCCAGGTTCAGGCCAATGCCTATCAAAAACACATTCTTATTCTCTTTGTTGATGGCTACGGCATGAGAATGACCATGAGCATGTTGATGCGAATGTTCGTTTGCTTCTTCTATTTGATGATTCCCCGTGCTCATAGCATTCTCTTTTTATTTACTAGGCATACGCTGTTCTGTATTTTAAGAAAGCCCCTTCGTTGCATCGCAATCTATTGCAATTGGTAAGCCATACTGTAAAGTTGGTAAGTTGGTTTTATAGCTTCAATTACTTCGTTCATCATCAGAACTTTAGTTTAATACCTCCGTTGATTACAAATCCTTCTGTATGAGTCCAGATCTCGTCAAACGTTGGGCTCAGGTGAGAGCCGTTGACCACGTTCTTATACGTGCTTTGCCTTGTATCAGTAAAGTTTTCCAGGTTGATAAATAAGGAGAACCGACTAAAGATCTTTTCTGCCATAAAACCAAACACTGAAAAGCCTGGTGTTCGTGTGCCATCACTCAAATACTGCCTTCCTGTAAAGTAGCCTTCCAGGCCTAATTTAATAACATCCTCCTTCTCGTAAATCAAGGCTGTGTTTAGTTTGTCTTTGGGTACTAATGGCAGGAACTGGTTGCCATACAGGTATTTTGCTTTTGTATCGGTAAATGTATAACCCAGGAAAAGCTTGAAGTTTTCTTTATAAATGAATTTGGCATTGGTCTCAAAACCGGCACTTCGTACAGGTTCAGTCCTATTGACAAACCGGTAATGGTCAGTAGCAACATCATCTAAAACCAACGGCTTGTCAATCCAGGTATAAAAGAACATATGGTTAAACGTAAAAGCAAGGTCCTCTCCAATAGGGGAGCGAAAGTTTATGTCAGCCGTACCGCCATAACTCTTTTCGGATTTTACATTATTTAATTGTTCAACGTTCTGGTATTGTATGGTTTCAGTTTCTTCTGTAAAGAGCGTGGGCGTTTTATAGCCCATACCGGCGCCAATTCTTGATGACCATTTCGAACTGTATTTTACTAATAACGAAACCCTTGGTAAGGCAAACACTTCAGTATTGGTGTAAAGACTATTCCTATAATTGGCCACGTCCACTCTTAGCCCGCTCTCTAGTTTTATTCTGTCAGATGCATCCCAGGTGTGTTGGCCATACAGTCCGCCGGTGGTTGCTGTATTGTCACGGTTGTTCTGGCTCTTATCTTTTTCGTTGAACAAATTGTAGCCAAACGTACCACCTAGAACTAGCGCGTGTTCGTTGGCATTGGTAATGAAAGAAACATCAGTGTACGAGTTGTACTCAACGCCGGCAAAGGTGTAGGCTGGGATGTTGATCTCTCTATCAAATACACTGAAGCTTTGTTTGGCTACCAAACGCTTGTTGTTACCAAGCTTCATATCCACTTCTGCAGTGCTGATGTTGCGCAATGTTTTATTCTTTTCAACATATTGATGTGCGGCATCTGCACCGCTTTTGATGACCTGTATATCGCCACCGGTTCGTTGGCCCGATGTCAAACTGTTGCCAATGGTAATAGTGGATCTGGAACTGGGGTAGATGAAAAGTTTTGGATGAATGGTGAACTCTTTGGATTCGGGGACTTCTGTAAAATCATCCTTATCTACATCGTACGTATTAGACTTATTGTAAAGAGCCAGTACGGTATAGCCCAACTTCTTTCCACGTGCGGAAGCAAAGCCTCCCACATTGCTTTGGCCAATATTAGATTGGTTGAGTACAAAGCTGTACTCGGGTTTTGCTTTTGGTGTTTTGGAGATGAAGTTGACAACACCGGCTATGGCCCCACCGCCATAAAGAGGAGAAGCGGGACCCTTGATGATCTCCACCTGCGCTAGGTCAAGAGGAGGTATTTCCAATACACTGAGTCCGCTGGAAAAATTACCAAAATTGGCGAATCCATCTTTTAAGAGTTGGGTGTATCGGCCATCTAAACCTTGAATGCGAATGCTGGCGTTGCCAGAAGTGGCAGATGTTTGTTGTACCCGTATGCCCGTACTTTCATTGAGTAACATGGCCACATTTCCTGGTCGCATATTGCTCTTTTCATCAATTTCTTCCAGCTCAATAGTTTCAACGCGAGTAGGAACATTGGCAATCGTTCGACTGGTGCGGGTAGACTGCACCACCACTTCATCCATTTCGTGTGAGCTGCTTTCCAGTTCAATCTCCAAAGTATCCGAGCTATAAGGAATAGTGATCGTTTCTTCTTTTTCTTCATAACCTACTGCCGAAATAATCAATGTATAGCGGCCATTAGAGGGAAACGCAATGGACATTGTACCGGTGGTATCAGTTGTATAGCCTTTTGTTGTGCCTTTGAGCAATACGCTGGCAGTAAGTGAGGTTTTATTTTCAGAGCCTGTTATTTTAATAATAAGGTTTTGTTGTGCTTTGCTTATAATGCTGATGCTGGTAAATAATAATAGAATAAATAGTCGCATGACCTGCTAAATATCTTTCGTGAATAAATTAAAATAAGGGTTTGCCCAGCAAACCAAAAATGGATCAGGGATTAACAGGAGCGCGGAGGTTGCCAAAACGAAGAGAAGTAGCTGGGAAGTTGAAAGGTCACAGTACCTTGATGGTGAATGGTTAGTTCCTTATAGGGCTCGGCCAGCTGTATAGGTGTTGCCAATGCTACAAATCCGGGACAGGTAGTGCAAGCAAAAAAAGGCGAGCAAGCGCCCTCGTTTGTATGCTTCTCCCGGTTGGTAGTGGTGGCTTGCTGCTCTATACAACAGTCATCTACACTACAACAGGGTATAAATGTGCCTGCAGTAATAATGAGAAGTAGTATGATGGTCAGCCATTTGTTCATTCGCTGCAAAGGTAGAAAGGTCGACCAGCTCTAAAAAATCAATGTTTATAGCAAAGTTGCAGAGGGCAGATGATAAAGTACAGATGACAGAGGGCAGTTGACAGTGCTCTACTATCACCTGTCAACCATCCTCTGTCATCAAATAAGCGAACTGAATATTTTAAACGGGTAATATTCTTATTTTACAGCTGTACGATCTTTATAAACTTTTTCTTAAGTAAACCATGAGTATTACCTGCTTGAATAAATGAAACGCCCTATGCTGTATCCATTAAGCCGTAAAGCTATTTTCCAGGCCTCTTCCCTTGCCGATACCTTTGTCGCATATATGCAGCAAGGTTATGCGCAGGACCTGGACATGAACGAGCCACAGGAACGGTCATTATTGAAGAAATACTATGATCATCTCCAGCCGTTTCAGCCGCTTGATCCGCCGCTGGATAATGACATGATGGTACTGGCGTTTCCCGCAAGTAACCAGCAAGACTTTTTTGGTCAAATGCCAGTGGCTATGGCGCAGTTGTTTAAGGCCCTTGGAACCAAGGAGCTGTACATTGTTGATTTTCTAAAGACGAGCCTGAATGAGTTTCCCTTTGAAACCTATGGTAAGCGCAATAAGCTTAAACAGCTTCTGGGATGGAATCTCCATTATGATGGCTTTCAATTATCTGCAGACGACTTAAGCGTTGTACTGCCTCTTTTTTATTTCTCTGGCATCTATGCGCGCCCCGTTATTGCTCTTGTCGCTGATGGTGAAGTACCGTTGGTACTAAGGCTTTGCAAGGATGGTAATTTTCATTGTAACTACCAGCAGTTACGCAAAGACCGTATTACTACAGCAGCCAGTGCAGCAGGCTTCCTGACTGGTGATGTTTATATTTGTTGGGAATACAGTGTACAAAGCCTGCCGCTTAAAGCGCCACAAGAATTTTGAAGCCAGGCAACTGTGGGCTGTTGTCTGGCGTCTATGGACTAACTTACTATCTCACTATAGACATTATATTTGTTTTCTATGAAATTAAAGACTACTGCGCGCTTGCTGTCCGTCTCTTTGATGGCCCTGCTATTAACTCAATCGGCCTGTACCCAATCGGCTGCCTGGAAAGGCAAACTGGTGCATGGCTTTTCGGGAAGTGTGAATGTGTTTGACTTTGCCACTAAAACGGATAAGGCTGTTTTTAAAGATGGCTCTCAACCCTATGTAGCCAAGGACGGTGATATCTTTTTCCTGAGTGAGGCGTTTCCCAAAAGAAACGTCCTTATACGCAAGAGCACACCCACCTTTAGCCAGTTTAAAGATGTACTGGATATGTCCAGTGATAACCCCGAATATAAAGATGCGTTAGCCAACTATAGCGTGATCAATGGTACGGGCATTTCGGCGATCTTAAGCCGTATGCAAGATCCAAAGGTGTCGCCAGATGGTAAATATGTATCGGTTACCATTTTCGGTTATCGCGACCAGGCATTTAAAAACAACTGTGTAGCGGTGTTTGATCGTGCCTCTCAAAAGCTGGTTGCCAAGTTTGATAATAAGTACTATGGCAACTGGACACCCGATGGCCGCCTGGTGATGAGCGGTTCACACAAAACAGAAAGCACTGATGGTAGTCCCATTCACTCTAAAGAGCCGGGTATCTTTATCACTGATAATTCTTTGGGCAACGTAAAACGTATTGATCCTGAGCTGGACGATCCCGCTCCTTATCATGCTACGGTTAGCCCTGATGGTAAACGTGTAGCCTTTATCATGAACAACCACGTGTGGGCTATGAACATTGATGGCAGCAACCTGAAGCAACTGACTGATGTAGACCGCGATAATGTGGAAACCTATCCTGCGTGGTCGCCCGATGGAAAGTTTGTAGCCTGCTGGGCTTACAAAACCTTTGAGCGCTCCTACTATACCGCCATTGCTATTGTATCTTCCAACACTGCCAAGCCAATAGCGCTTTCCGATAAAGCAGCCGTATGGCCTAAGGATACCCGTGGTTATCGTGTAAGCGGTGGAAATGGGCAGTTTTCGTGGCGTTGAGATAGTGGGTGGTGAGTGGGAGAAGCTGCACGCTGCACGCAGAGCGCGCCAAGGCGCGGAGAGAGAGGAACCACGAAGACACAAAGGCACGAAGGGGCACAGAGAAAAGGAGGGAAGGAGAAGGAAGATTAGCTGATGAAGGAGAAGAATATTGAACAAGGAACAAGGAATGATGAAGGAAGAAGCGGAGTGAAATGTTCAATGCTCAATAAGCAGTGATTAATAATCAATAATTATTGAGTATTAAAGAGGACTATAAATAAAAAAGCACTCCTTTAGTAGGAGTGCTTTTTTATTTAATGCTGTTGATCTTTTGTGCGTGGGCCTTCTCCTCTTTAGGGATTGGGGTGTGCAAGATTTACTTAAAGATAATGGTGTTACCACCAGAACTTGGTATAACCATTTCGCCTACACCTTGAGTTCTAAAGCCTGCTCCAAATTGGGCGCCTGGTATGTTTCTGATATTATCCATCAACTGTGTTTGTGTTAAACCTGCCTGATTGAAGTTGATCAGGTTTAAGCCGCCGGCAGAAACAACATAACCACCATTTTCTTTTACGAAGTCAGCTACGATTTGTTGTAAGTTTAAACCACCAGCAGATACCACTCTGGCTATATCGGCATTGATAAGGTTCAAGCCTCCTGCGGCTACTACTTTTGCACCATTCGCATCCACAATGTTTACAGCTCCTAAACCGTTTGGTGTAGCATAACCCACCAGGAAGTAGCCTAATCCACCAATGTCTTTATACTTCAAATTGATCTTGTTTTTAGACAAGTTGTTTTGAAACTCTTGGATCAGTTTTTTCAGTGAATTATAATCGCTCCATTTGCCGTTGCCGTAGTTGCTAATCACTAGTTCGCCAGCATTGGGGTCGCGTCTGTAAAGTTCTCTATAGATCTGGACGATCCAAGGGTCGCCTTTTAAAGTTGATTTAGCCGTTTGTGCAGGCGGGTTCTTGGCGTTGTTATAGTTTTTAATGTAAGTAACTAGCTCGTTATAGTTGTTCCAGGAGCCGTTATTGTAATTGCGGGTATTGCATTCCTGTGCACTTGGTGTGCGGCGGTACAATTCCTGGTAAGCTTTAACGATCCAAGGATCACAACTAGTTGTTGTTTTAGCGTTGTTGTAGTTTTTGATGTAGGTTTCCAATTCATTATAGTTGCTCCAAGAACCATTGTTGTAGTTGCGGATATTACATTCGTCAGCAGAAGGCGTTCGATTATATAGCTGCTTATAAGCCTTAACGATCCAGGGGTCGCACTGTGCCTGCGCGTTAAAAAATGCGAATAGTGCACATAGTGATAGGAGAAGTAGTTTTTGTTTCATGAGTAAGTTTTGTACGTTTTTGATTAAGCCAAAAAGGAAGAGAACTCTAATATATAACATCTTACATGAATACGTAGAAAAGCTTAGTTTTTTTGTGTAGTCAAAAAACTACTCATTCGCGCCCCGACCCTAAAGGGAGCGCTTCGCGCTGTTTATTTCACGCAGAGGCGCCGGGGCGCAGAGAAAAGGTTTCGCACAGCGGAAATGAGAAAAGGAGAATTAGCAGATTAGCTAATGAAAGAAGAATATCAATAAATAGAAATGCACTCCTAAATGTAGAGTGCATTTCTATTTATAGCTCATTGTCTACTTCACGTTTCTTCCTCTGCGCCTCGGCGTGAACCCCGCTGCGTGCAGCGTATAGCGTATAGCGTATAGCTTGCAGCCTTCTCTCGCACAGCCCTAATACGCCTTCTCATGCACGCTCTTCACCGCGCGACCGGAAGGGTCATTCATTTTTTTGAACGCTTCATCCCATTCTAACGCAATAGCTGTACTACAAGCTACAGAAGGTTCTGATGGTACACATCGTGCGGCTTCATCACCGGGGAATAGTTCACTGAAAATAGTGCGGTAATAGTATTCCTCTTTACTTCGTGGCGTATTGATAGGGAAGCGGTAGGCTGCGTTTTGCAACTGTTCATCCGTTACTTGCTCGCTCGTGATCTTTTTCAACGTATCGATCCAGCTATAGCCTACACCATCAGAGAATTGCTCTTTCTGACGCCAGGCTACTTCAGCCGGCAGGTAATCCTCAAAAGCTTTACGCAATACCCATTTTTCAATCTTGCCGTTGCCACTCATCTTGTCTTTAGGGTTAATGCGCATAGCTACATCCATAAACTCTTTGTCTAAGAACGGTACACGACCTTCCACGCCCCAGGCGGCTAATGATTTGTTGGCACGCAGGCAATCGTACAAGTGCAGCTTGCCCAGTTTGCGTACCGTCTCTTCATGAAAGGCTTTCGGGTCTGGTGCTTTATGGAAGTACAGGTAGCCGCCAAACAATTCATCAGATCCTTCTCCAGTCAATACCATCTTCACGCCCATAGATTTGATCACACGGGCTAATAAGTACATAGGAGTGGAGGCGCGAATGGTAGTAACATCGTAGGTCTCTATGTGATGGATCACATCGCGCAGGGCATCCAATCCTTCTTGTATAGTAAAGTTCACCTCGTGATGTACAGTACCAATATGGTCAGCTACTTTGCGGGCAGCAACAAGATCGGGTGAGTCTTTCAATCCTACAGCAAACGAGTGCAGCTGTGGCCACCAGGCATCTTTCAGGTCTTCTGTTTCTACACGGCGTGCAGCATATTTTTTAGCAATGGCGGAAATGATGGAAGAATCTAGTCCGCCAGATAATAACACACCATACGGTACGTCGGACATCAGCTGTCTGTGTACAGCTTCTTCCAGCGCTTTCTTGAGTGCTATTATATCGGTAGTGTTGTCTTTTACTGCATCATATTCTGTCCACTCGCGCTTGTACCATTTCTTTAATTCCTGTCCTTCTTTGCTATAGAGATAGTGGCCGGGCAAAAACTCTTGTATCTTTTTACACACGCCAACCAAGGCTTTCAATTCAGAGGCTACATAGAAAGAACCCCATTCATCCCAGCCCATGTAGAGAGGAATGATGCCCATATGATCGCGGGCAATAAAGTAGGCGTCGTTCTCCTGATCGTATAGTGCAAAGGCAAAGATGCCGTTTAGGTCTTCTAAAAACTGTACACCTTTCTGGCGATAGAGCGCTAAGATCACTTCGCAGTCGGAGTGGGTTAAAAACTCGTATGGTTCCTGCAGGTTTTTCTCCAGATCGCGATGGTTATAGATCTCGCCATTAACAGCCAATGCCAGTTTGCCATCGCTGCTAAATAGGGGTTGCTTACCAGAAGTAGGATCTACAATGGCCAGGCGCTCGTGCACCAGGATCGATTTGTCGCACATAAATATGCCGGACCAATCGGGGCCGCGGTGACGTTGCTTGCGCGACATGTGCAGGGCCTGTGACCGCAGTTCTTCTGCCGGTTTCTTTAGATCAAATACGCCTACAATTCCACACATAGTTTTTAGTTGTTTTATACGTTAAATAAAAAAGCCCCGCTTTGCTAAGCGGGGCTGTATATACAAAAAGGTATTACCTCGCTTAGGTAAGCAGGGAATTATTATTGTTATTATTATTGATAATATGGCTGATTGTTCTGATCACTGTAAAACGAATATAAAAAGAAATAGGAAGAATGCTGTGTTTTTTGTTTAAAACAATGTTAAGTCATCTAAAATCTAAATCCCAAATAAGAAAATCCAAATTCCAAGTCCCAAACTCCCGTTCCTCCTTCCCTTGTCAACCTATCAACTTGTTAACCTGTCAACCCTTCATCATTCTTCCTACCTTGTTCCTTGTTCAATATTCTTCTAAATCCTGCTAATCCATTCTAAAATCCCACCAATCCGCGGTCCTACTTCCTCTCCTTCAACACCATATCAATCGTTATGGCCGTGGCTACAATGTTGACTTTGTTCTGATCTTCAGCATATTCGGAAATGATGCTTACATGATATTTGTCCGCAGTTGTAAATAATTCTTTAGCAATGCCTGCCCATTTTTTATTGATAAAGCCAATAGCATGACCATTAGTATCTGAAATGCCAAAGTTCCATGCCTTCCAGTCGCCATTGATCTCGGCGATCTGCCCGCCATCGGCATTTAAGATTTGAAAACGTGGTTTGAGCAGTTTGAACTTTTGATTGATATATCCCGAGACATTGCCTTCGGCATCTAAGATGGTGATCTTAGACATCCAAAACGTCCAGCCACGTTTGATGGTTACCAATACGTCTTCGTTATTGTCTATGATCTCGAGTGTAAAGGGAAACATCGCCTTGTTTAAAAACAAGCGTAGGAATTTGTGCCAAGCCGATACATGCTGTACAATGCGCCCTACCTGGGTACCGTAATTATCATATACTTTATACTCGTTGTGAAACTTGAGAAAGCCTACTTTCTCATCAATGAAGTATTCATTGCTTTCAAAAAAAGCAGGAAAGAAGAGCGACTTAGGTTTTGATAACACCTCGGTTAACATAGGAGTGTCGGTTTTGCACTACAAAATAATGCAAAAAACGTTTACAAGGTATATGGCTCGAAGATTATGCTGCAGCGGCAGAAACGGCTGTATTAACCTTGGTCAGCAACTCATTAAAATCGAAGGGCTTAGACAGGAAATCGTCGGCTATGTCTAAACGATTTTCAGCACAGTCGTCGCCGGACATGAGGATAATACGTATCTGGCTCCACTCCGGGCTAGCCTTGATCTTATGACAGAACTGGCGCCCATCTTCATCACCCACACATACATCCAGGAGAAGAAGGGTTGGCTGGTGGATCTTGATCTTACGTTCGGCTTCTTCCAGCGTACGTGCCAGGAAGATCTCATAACCTTGGCCCTTAAGGATGATCTGGGTGATCAGCAGCAGGTCTTCGTTATCGTCTATGAGTAGGATCTTTGGATTCATATGCTGGGTTTTTAAGGTTCTGCCCCGCCTAGGGCAACAAGTGTTCCAAACTTGCGGCAGAGCTGGGTTTTTCTTTGCAACAAATGTGCATGGAATGCAGGCCACACCCCCCCCCGGCCCCTAAAGGGGAGCACCCATGCACAGGGCGCCCCCGCAAATAGCGCCTTTGGCGCAGCGTTTTGAACCACAGGGACACCGGGAACACAAAGGGACACAGAGAAAAAGTTTCGCACAGAGCAAAGGAGAACAGGAGAAGAATAACGAACAAGCAACAAGGAAGGAAGAATGATGAAGGAAAAGAAAATAATGAACAAGATTCAAGACGCAAGGTTCAAGTAAGAAAAAAGAATGGATAAAAGAAAAGCACTCCATCATCGGCGTGCTTTTCTTTTATAAAGTAAGATTGTGTTTTAGGAAACCCTTTCACGTTTGACTTCTCACGTTTCACGATCACTGGCCCTCCCCTTTAGGGGCTGGGGGGTGTTGGCTCTTTCACGACAGGCTGTTTTCTGCTTGCAGCGTGTAGCGTACAGCTTGCAGCTTCCCTCTCTTACCATTCACCACTCACCAAGCCTACCATCCATCGCCATCCAAAATATTGCCCAGGCCACCCAGCATGCCACCTTCTTCCTTGCGGCTATAGGTGCCATATTGCAATACGCGGGAGGCCAAACGGCTGATAGGCAGGGATTGGATCCATACTCTGCCAGGACCTCTTAAGGTCGCAAAGAACAAACCCTCACCACCAAAGAAGGTGTTTTTAATGCCGCCTACAAATTGGATGTCATAGTCACAGCTAGGGGTGAACGCTACTATACAGCCCGTATCGATCTTCAGCAATTCACCAGGTTGTAATTCTTTTTCAATAATATGGCCACCGGCATGAACAAAGGCCATACCGTCGCCTTCCAGCTTTTGCATTATAAAGCCTTCGCCACCAAACAAACCGGTGCCTAGCTTGCGCTGAAATTCAATACCTACACTAACACCCTTGGCAGCTGCCAGGAATGCATCTTTCTGGCAGATCATTTTGCCGCCCAGGCGCATCAGGTCCATCGCAATGATCTTTCCAGGATAAGGTGAAGCAAAGGATACGCGCTTCTTACCGTGCCCCACATTGGTAAAGGCGGTCATGAAAAGGCTTTCGCCGGTTAGTACGCGCTTGCCAGCCGACATTAGTTTGCCCAAAAATCCTCTTTGCTGAGCGGAGCCATCGCCAAAGATGGTTTCCATTTGTATGCCGTCATCCATCATCATAAAGGCCCCACTTTCAGCAATAGCGGTTTCCTGTGGGTCCAGTTCTATTTCTACGCACTGCATTTCTTCTCCATGGATCCGGTAGTCGATCTCATGTGTGCGGCGGGTATAATCGTTCATTGTACTAAAGTTTTTTCTAAAGTAAGGAGATTCAATGAGAGTTGGGGGTGAGCAGTGGATAGTTGCTGGGTTTAACAATCTTTTCATAGCGTCTCTATAAAGAATTGGGCATTGTAAAATGCCAGATTTACAGCCAGGTATTCAACGGTTAACCAACAACGAGAACGCTTCTTTAATGGATGAAAGGTTTTAATCATGTGATAAATGGCAGAGCTGCACTCAGCCATTTGGCCTAAATTGTCGTCCTGACTTAAAAAACTCTGTCAATGATGATGAAACGTAAAGTACTGGTACTGGCAAGTGCTATGACGTTCCTTTCCGGAGCGGCAATGGCGCAAGCTAAACTGGTAGAGAAAGTAACCAAACAAGGATCAGAATTAGTGATCCCTTATGAGAAATATGTTCTGCCCAATGGGCTGACATTAATCATTCACGAAGACCATAGCGACCCTGTGGTGCATGTGGATGTTACCTACCACGTAGGTTCTGCCCGTGAAGAGATCGGCAAATCCGGTTTTGCACACTTCTTTGAGCATATGCTTTTCCAGGGAAGTGATAACGTAGCCGATGAGCAACACTTTAAAACGGTTACGCAAGCGGGTGGTACATTGAACGGAAGTACTAACCGTGACCGTACTAACTATTACGAAACAGTACCTAGCAACCAGCTGGAGAAAATGCTGTGGCTGGAATCTGATCGTATGGGTTTCTTCCTGGATGCGGTAACTCAGAAGAAGTTTGAAGTACAACGTTCTACCGTAAAGAATGAAAGAGGTCAAAACTATGACAACGTCCCTTATGGCTTGCGTTTCGAAACCATTAATAAAAACCTGTATCCTTATGGTCACCCATACTCATGGCAAACCATCGGATATGTAGAGGATCTGAACCGTGTAGATGTAAACGACCTGAAGAACTTCTTCCTACGTTGGTATGGTCCTAATAATGCCGCGCTTACTATTGGTGGTGATGTAAAACCTGCCGACGTAGTAAAGCTGGTAGAAAAATACTTTGGTTCTATTCCTGCGGGTCCTAAGGTAGAGCCTGTAAAAGTGCCTGCCGCAGTGCTTGAAGGGAATCGCTATGTATCTTACGTGGATAACTATGCGAAGCTACCAATGTTCGCTGTTGCTTATCCAACCGTTCCGGACTTTCATAAAGACAAAGCGGCGCTAGCGGCCTTAGCTCAGATCATTGGTCAGGGTAGAAACTCTGTGTTGTTCCAACAGTTTACTAAGAAACAGCTGGCTTTACAAGCGCAGGCGTTCAGCTCTTTATCAGAGCTTTCAGGTGAGTTCCAGGTAGTATTACTGCCTTCTCCAGGTAAAACACTGGCTGATATGGAGAAGCTGTATTATGCAGCATTAGACTCTTTTGAAAAGCGTGGTGTAACAGATGAAGACATCATCAAGTTCAAAGGAGGGTATGAATCACAATTGATCAATGGCCTGCAAAGTGTAGCTGGTAAAGCTTCTCAGTTGGCCCAGTTCCAATACCTGACTGGCAACCCTAATCAGATTGGCGGCCAGTTAGCAGCATACACTTCTTTAACAAAAGAAGATGTAATGGCTGCTTATAACAAGTATATTAAAGGTAAAGGCGCTGTAGTATTAAGTATTGTACCAAAAGGCCAGGAGCAGATCATTGCTAAGGCTGATAACTATACTATTGATACCACGCATTATGTACGTCCAAACTATGGTTATACTGGATTGAAATATGTAAAAGGAAAGGACAATTTTGATCGCCGTAAAATGCCAGGTAATGGTCCTAATCCTGTGGTAACTGTACCTAAGTTCTGGAGAAAAGACCTGCCAAACGGTGCTCGTGTTATTGGTACGGAGAATACCGAGATCCCTACCGTTACGTTATCGATTACGGTTCCTGGTGGTCATTTACTGCAGGCCAACAACTTGTCTAAAGCAGGTTTGGCTTCTTTCTTCGCCAACATGATGAACGAGGATACCAAGAACTATACGGCTGAACAAATTTCTGTAGAATTACAGAAATTGGGTAGCTCTGTAAATGTATCGAGCGGTACGGATGGTATCACCTTCTCTGTACAAGCATTGAAGAAAAATATTGACCCGGTAATGGCTTTATTACAAGAGCGTTTGTTCAATCCGAAGTTTACGGAAGATGCTTTCAATCGTATCAAGAAGCAACGCCTGGAGTCCTTTAAGCTAGCGAAGTCCCAACCTGCTGCTGTAGCCGATGCGGTATTTGCGAAATTGAACTACGGTCCAAATCATATTCTGGGTATAGATGAAGATGGTACAGAAGAAACGATCAAGAACATGACCTTGAAGGATATTGAGAATTACTACAACAACTACATGACATCGCAAGATGCTAAAGTGGTAATTGTTGGTGATATAAAAGAAGCTGAGATTCTACCAAAATTGGCATTCTTAAGCAAGCTTCCTAAAAAGAAGATCGAGTTACCAAAAGTGGATGCTACACCTGCTGTTAGCAAAACAACGGTGTATATGGTAGATGTACCAAAATCTGCACAATCTGAATTCCGTGTAGGTTATACAACACCTATGAAGTATGATCCTACAGGTGATTATTACAAAGCCCAGTTGGCTAACTATGCATTGGGTGGTAATTTCAACAGCCGCCTGAACCTGAACCTGCGTGAAGATAAAGGTTGGACATATGGCGCCAGCAGCTATTTCACTGCAGACAAATACTCTGGTACGTTTGAGTTCAGTTCTGGTATTCGCGCCGATGCTACAGACAGCGCACTGTACGAGGTAATGAAAGATGTGAAGAACTATTTACAAAATGGTCCTTCGGATGATGAAGTAAGCTTCATGAAGAGTGCTATTGCACAAAGCGATGCACGCAAATATGAAACTGGTTTCCAAAAAGCAGCTTTCATTGGTCGTATCCTGGATTACAACCTGCCTGCTAACTATATTGAGCAGCAAAGCAAGATCCTGAAGTCAATGACGAAAGAGCAGATAAAAGCTGTGTCTAACAAGTACATTCAACCGCAGAAGATGAACGTTCTTTTAGTAGGCGATAAAGCCAAGATCATGGAAGGCGTGAAGAAGCTGGGTTACGATGTAGTAGAGTTAGATGTAGATGGAAATAAGATCGATAAGAAAGTGTTCTAAGACGTGAATGGTGAATGGTGAGTGGTGAGTATCGTGAAACGTCAAACGTGAGACGTGAAAGGAGCCAAGCACGCCCCCGGCCCCTAAAGGGGAGGGCCAGTGATCGTGAAACGTGAGAAGTCAAACGTGAAAAGGTTTCCTAAAACT
Source organism: Flavisolibacter tropicus (assembly GCF_001644645.1). NCBI lineage: Bacteria > Pseudomonadati > Bacteroidota > Chitinophagia > Chitinophagales > Chitinophagaceae > Flavisolibacter > Flavisolibacter tropicus. The sequence continues at coordinate 4,291,424 of NZ_CP011390.1, forward strand.
CAATCTTACTTTATAAAAGAAAAGCACTCCGATAATGGAGTGCTTTTTCATTATTGATAATTGAGTATTGAGCGTTGAGCATTGACCATTCCCTCCCTTCTTCCTTCATCATTCCTTGTTGCTTGTTCGTTATTCTTCTCCTGTTCTCCTTTGCCCTGTGCGAAACTTTTTCTCTGTGTCCCTTTGTGTTCCCGGTGTCCCTGTGGTTCAAAACGCTGCGCCATCGGCGCTATTTGCGGGGGCGCCCTGTGCATGGGTGCTCCCCTTTAGGGTATGGGGGCGTGATTAGAAAATGGGAAAAGCCACCTGAACCTAAAGTCTTTGGCCTTATTTGTGTGCCTTTATTGTTAAACTGTTCGATTTTGTTGATGATGGGATTTTTACTGATTGTGTTCTTTTTCGTTCTAATCTACTTCCTGGTATTTGCGGCCAAGAAAAGGGTAGAAGGTTCTGATTTGGGTGAGCATCATAGCGTGTAAGCCTAATGGTATAAATACCTGGCCACTAAAACAGTGTTATGTATTTAGTCAACCAGGTATTACTGTTTCAGAGGAACTATTCTGTTTATACTAGGGTTTTATAAATGGACGAACAATTTCTAGTATCTGTTCTTTTGTCAATGGCTCATCAAAGGCTTCAGAAGCTTCAGTGGAAGCAATACTTTGCCCATTAATATTTGTGATCGTTACGTTGGCCTGTGTTACATTTTCTTCTCCATCATACGACTTCTGTATAGCAGCGTCTGCTGTTCCATTACCTGTAGTAATGCCACTTTGATTTAACGTGATCCAAGGCTGTAGTGTACTGCCATTTGGAATTAAGTTTGGTGCTGGTATCATACGACGCATATGACGAAGTTTAGCTGCATGCCGTGCTTCTACAGAGTGAATGCGCAAGGCTGCTTCCAGCACATCGTTATTGCTCATTAGATTAGCAGATTGTCCTTTATAAGCGCGTACACCGGTGTCTTCAAAAGTTTGAGCTACAGCCAGTAGTACCTTATAATCGGTAAAGGCAGAAGCAAAAGGTCCCGTGCCGCTTCCCATGCCGCCTGTGAAGTCAAAGTTGGCCGCTGTAAAATTGACGGGCGTGCCACCCAAACTGGTAATGGCTGTTTTAAGAAACGCCACATGTGCCACTTCATGATCGCGGATCAGCGTCAATGCTGCTTTGTCAGAAGCTGACGCGGTAGCTGCGGCAGCTGATGTTACCGCTTGCTTATAGAATTCAGCTTCCAAGTGTTCCAGTGTCAAGGCAAAGTTTAATACATCCACAATGGTAGACGAACTTTGGCCATAAGCTTTTTTAAACAAACTGCCCAATGCTGAGGGTATAGCTGTAGCTGCCAGTACTTTACCAACAAAAGCAAAGCGTTGCATAGCGCTCCGGCGCGTATCTAACTTCTCGTAAACTTCTGGGTCTACCTTTTCTATTTCAGATATAATATTTTGAAAGTTCATTGTAGCAGGTTTTAATTTGTGGGAAGATTATTAGCATTCAGGCGCGTCTTTAGAAAAGCAGAAGCGATCTCTAACACTTGCTTTGGTGTGCGCACCAAGTCGAGGCCTTGGGAGTTAACTGCCTCTGCATTGGCAAATGCCGTTCCTACGTCAGGTGAGATCAACTCGCGAATAACAGCCGCATGGCGCGCTTCTACCGAAACAATCTTTCCTGCCACTAGCAGGTAAGTAGGATTGGTTAGCAGTTTGCCGGCACCGTTATACGCTGAAACACCCAGGTCTTCAAAAGCCTTTGCCGTTGCCAATACGCTGTCACGACTACTAAAGTTGATGTTACTGAAGTTGACTTCCAGGTTTTGAATGGCATTACTGCCTAGGGCATTTTTAAAGAACTCACGGTGGGCAATTTCATGATCGCGGATATCTTTCAAATACTCCGTTTCCATCGCGGTAATCCCACTAAAAGGCGTTTCCATAACTTTTGTGTAAAAAGCAGCTTCCAATTGCTCTAACGCATATGCATAGTTTAAAACACCAGTGTCGCCACTGCCCAGGTTTACGGCATTGGGGTCGCTACCCATATCGTCGCCCAAATCGGCAGTGCACGAAGCACCTACCAAGGCGGTTGCCACCGCTGTCCCACTAAATAATAAAAACTTACGACGATGAATTTTAGAGTCTTGCACAGGCGTATCCTGGCCGTTCTGTACCACAGCTGATCGCGGATCCATAGTATTGATGTTTAAGGGTGAGAGAAACTTTAATCTACTACTTACGGGTTTTTCTAAATAATGGATTTAACAAGTAGAAAAAATAAGTAGACTGTTGATAATGCAATATTTGTTCTTCTTTTAAAAGATGCTATGTGTGTTCTTGTTTAAGGAATTAATTCGGTTATGCATACATGTTTTAAACAAAAGCAATCTACGGAGTAGCATCTGTGTAACAGCTGCCTCTTTTATCATAAGCAAAAAAAGCGGCCCCTCTTTTGTGGGGCCGCTACCGTTCTATAACTATAACCGTTTATATCCAACTGCCTATAAAAGCTTCTCCTACATCGGAGCCTTTGTACTTGCGTCTGCGGCGTGCAACATTTCTTCTTTGACGAAGCATAGTGACTACCATCAATGGTATAAATACCACTGTTAATGGAGGAATGCCTAGCATGGAAATCCACTTGCCACCATACATGTTGCGCATTGGGCGTTTTAAACGCTCTGCAATCAGGTACATAGAAGGTACGATCAGCAAGGTCATGAAGAAGGCGAAGGCCAGACCAAAGATGATCGTCCAGGAAAGCGGTTTCCAGAACGCTGCGTTATCACCTCCAAAGAAGATATGCGGATTCAGATCGGCAAACATGGTAATGAAGTTGATATTAAAACCAACAGCCAGTGGGATCAAACCTAGGATGGCGGCAAGGGCTGTTAACAATACCGGGATGATACGGGTTTTACCAGCCTGTATAACGGCTTCCCTTGTACGTATTCCACGGCTTCTCAACTCATCGGCAAACTCAATTACCAGGATACCATTCTTCACCACAATACCTGCCAGACCCACAATACCAATACCTGTCATTACAACAGAAACGGTCATGCCGGTCAAGGTAAAGCCTAGTAATACCCCGATCACGCTAAAGATAATTTCGGAGAGGATGATCACCGATTTACTTACAGAGTTAAACTGCAGTACCAAAATGAATAAGATCAACATAAGGGCTATCACAAGAGCCTTACCTAAGAAGGCGCCTGTTTCAGCCTGCTGCTCACTTTCACCCGTTTGCGTAATAGTAACATTGTCAGGCTTGCCCTTAAAGTCGGCAATGCGATCTGTTACCACAGGTGTTACAGAAGCAGGCGTATAGTCGCTCAATACATTGGAGCGGATGGAAATGGTACGTTTCTGATTTTTACGTTTTACACTTCCATAGGTGCTGGTGTAATCTACTTTTACCAAGGTAGAAATAGGAACACTTTTTACACGGCCACCGGTTGCCATATCCCTGAAGGAGATGTTCATATTCAACAGGTCGCTGATGCTCTTACGTTGCAGCAGATTATTCCGCAATTGGATCTTGTATTCATCTTCCCCTTCTTTGATCTTAGAAACCTCTCTGCCAAACAAGGCTGTGCGGATAGCCATCCCAACCTGTGCAGAAGAAACACCTTCAATCAAGGCGCGCTCACGGTCTACCGTAAGTGTAATTTCAGGATTGTTCAGGTCTACGTCCATCTTCAGCTCTTCAACACCTGGAATCTGTGCCGCATCCAGGTAGTTCTTTAATGCCACTGCTGTTTTGGTAAGGGCGTCAAAGTCTTCACTTGCTACTTCTATATTTATTGGCGGCTCTGTTGGAGGACCACCTTTTTCCTGGTCTACCGATAATTCCGCTCCTGGTATACCTTTCACCACGTTTCGGATTGAGTCGAGGTAAGGAGCAGAAGAAACGCCATCGCGCTTTTCAAAGTCTACAAAGGATACCTGTACGCGGCCTAGCTCGGGGCGCGTACTTCTATCACCGCTCATAGGGTCAGAAGCACCTACGGCTACGTTACTGATCACACTTTCTACAATCGGGTTCTTTTTGCCTCCTTCCATACCCAAGGCCTTATACACGCGTTTCTCCAGGTCGCGGGTAATGGAGTCTGTATATTCTACATCCGTACCGGTCGGCAACTTCAGGTATACATATACATAGTTAGGGTCGCTCTTGGGGAAAAACTCCACGGCTACACGTCCGGTTTTAGTAGCCACACCAAAGGACATAAATGAGAAGATCAATAAGCCAAAGGTTCCTAAAAGTAACCACACAGGACGCCAGCCATGCAAGGCCCAGCGCAGTGAGCGTTCATAGCGGTACATGATAGCCGGTAAAACGCGGTTTTGGAAGCGGTGAATGGTATCTTCCAGTACATAGCGGTTGAGCAATATCATCAACAGCATAAACAAGGTTAGGTTCCCCAAAAAGCGGAAGCCTGCAACATCTAATAAAACACCGATTGCTGCAACGATCCAGAAAGTAGGTTTGCGGAAAATAGCATTCTTCGGTTGCGGGTTGCCGTGCGCATCGTGGGTCATGAAGTCAACCGCAAATACAGGGTTCATGATAAAGGCTACGATCAACGAGGCTGTCAAGGTAAAGATCAACATTGTAGGCAGGTAGATCATGAACTTACCAATGATGCCCGGCCAGAACAATAAGGGAAAGAAAGGTGCCAGCGTGGTTAATGTACCCGCCAGTACCGGTATCCATACTTCGCCCGCCGCTACCATAGCCGATTTGGCAGCTGATAATCGGCCGTTGGATTGTGTATAGATCCGGTGAGTATTTTCAATTACCACAATGGCATCATCCACAATAATACCCAGACCAAAGAGCAGGGCAAATAGTACAATGAAGTTCAAGGTTACGTGTGTACCCACGATCAGGTCTGCTGCTGGTAAAAACAAGAAGGCTACGAACATACTAAGTGGTACTGATAGCGCCACAAAGAAGGCGTTGGTTACACCCATAAAGAACATCAGGATGATCAGTACCAGTACGAAACCGATAACAATGGAGTTAACCAGTTCATTGAAAGAGGTGCGAGTCTTAATACTCTGATCACCTGTGATCACCACTTTAAGATCCTTAGGAAATTCAGTGGCTTTCATTTCATCCAGCACACGGTTCACATCGTCTGAGGTTTCGATAAGGTTCTCTCCGGCTCGTTTGATGATGTTGAGCGTAATTACATTCTTGCCATCTAAACGGGCATAGCTTTCTTTTTCCTTGACAGTATCTTTTACTTCTGCAATATCCTTTAAGTAAATAGGTGCACCATAGGTAGTGCGGATCACTACATTCTCTATGTCGTAGGCTGTTTTGAACTGGCCTTTTAACTGCAGGTTGCGCTTCATGTTGCCTACCTCCAGCTGACCACCAGAGATATCCATATTCTCGTACTGTACCGTGCGGGCAATATCATCGTAGGTAATGCCCGCAGCTTCCATGCGCAGCGGGTCTACATTGATCTGGAATTCTCTTTCCGGCGCACCTACCAGGTCCACGCGGTTCAACTGTGGCAACTCCTCCAGTTTATCTTTCAGGTCATCGGCATACTTCTTCAAGCGCACCATGTCGTAGTCGCCACTCACGTTTAGATACATAATCGGTTGCTCTGAGAAGCTCACCTCCATTACGGTAGGTTCTTGCGTAAGGTCTGTAGGCAGGTCGGTCTTTGCTTTATCTACCGCATCCTTCACTTTCTGCAAGGCTTCATCGGTTTTCACATCAGTGCTGAATTCTACCACTATGGCCGAGAAGTCCTGTACCGATGTACTGGTAGTTTTATTGATCTTGGCACCTGTAATGCTCTTGATCTGTTTTTCAATGGGCTGGGTCACCAGGTTTTCCATATCCCTGGGCGAGTTTCCTACATATACGGTTTGCACGTAAATGGTAGGAATAACAATATCAGGAAACTGTTCTTTTGGTAGTGTAACAAACTGGAAGATACCTGCCAAACTCACAAACAGGATGAGCAGGTAAATGGAGGTTTTGTTTTTGATACTCCAGCTTGTTGGTCCAAACTGCTTAAAGCGATCGGACATGTATTCTTTTACTGACATAAAATCTCTTTAATGGTTCGTTTCGTTCTTCTAATGAGGCTTATGATTTAGTAGTCAGGAGCTGACCTTCATAAAGGTTTTGGAAGCCATCGGTGATCAGCGTATCGCCGTTTTGCAGGCCGCTTCTCACTTCCAGTCGCTCACCGTATAATTCACCTACAACAATCTTACGCTTGCGGGCTACCAGGTTGTTACCTTCTTTTGCGGCTACCATTACAAACTTGCCCTGGTCGTCATTCTGCAAGGTGCTAAGCGGAATGGTAATAGCATTCGTAGCAGCATAGTCCTGGATCTTTACAATGGCTACCTGGTTTGGATGAAAGTCAGGATCGGATGGGATAGGTGCTTCAATATAGAAAGAGCGCTTAGTGGGGTCGATGGTTTTACCAGCCACTTGCACTTTGGCATCGATGATACGATTGTTGGCATTGGGTAGCTGCACGTGGATAGTGCTGCCTACACCAATCTTACCGAGGTAGTTTTCTGGAACATCAGCCACTACTTTTAAACTACCGGTATTTACTATACGAATTTGAGGACCATTGGCTGTTGCACCGGTAAACAGTTCACCTACACGCACATTTACCTGGTCGGCTACGCCAGCAGTAGGAGCTACTACAGTCATAAGAGCAGCTTGCTTTTGCAGGATGCCTATCTGGCGCTGTAAGGTTTCAGCTTGCGTTTTAGCGCTCAGTACCTGCTGGTAGGTGCCTATTCCCTGGTCCCACAGGCTTTGGGTGCGGCGGTAGGTATCTTCTGCTGTAGCCAACTGCACACGCAGGGGTTCTATTTGCTGGCGGATCAATTGATCATCCAACTGCGCCAACAACTGACCTTTGCGTACATAATCGCCCTGCTTTACATACAAGGATTTTACCACGCCACCCTGGCCATTAGGAGGTGCTACATAAGAAATATTAGTTGCATCAATTCTTCCCTGCAGGTCTACAAAGTGGGTGAAACCACCGGTACTGATTGTTTCAAGAGCAACCAATTTAGGTTTACCAGCTGCACTACTAGAGGTATCCAGTTTGGCAATCTCTTTTTCCAGCGCATCGATCTTCGTTGTCAGCTCGCGTTGCTCTTTTTTGAGTTTCTGCAGATCGGCTTTTTTGTCGTTCAGTGCCGCGTTTTCGTCTTTATTAGAGCTACCACAAGAGGCTATTACAAAAGCCAGCAGCAGTAGTCCGTAAATATTGTATCTCATGAATATATTCTTTGTGTTCATTGTTTTGGTTTATTGAAGTTTTCCTAATGATGATTGATACCCAATCTTGGCTACAGTAGCATTATAAAGGGCGTTGAAGTAGTTGTTTTGAGCTTGCTGGTAGTCAGCATCTGATTGCAATACTTCAAAGGAGCTACCTAAGCCTTGTTCAAATTTGAGCTTGGTAGTGCTGTAAACTTTCAGTGCCAATTCCAGGTTACGTTCTTGTGTATCCAGGTTGTACAAGGCACTTTTCAGGCTTTCGCGACTAACGGTTTGTTGAAAATCAATGGCCTGCTTAACATTAGTGATATTATTGTCAAGTTTGCTCACTTTCAACTGCGCTTGCTGTGTTCTGTACCGGCGTTGAAAGCCATCGAAAATCGGTACTGAAACATTTAAGCCGATATAGGAACTGTTTAGGTAAACAGTACTACCGCTAAATACGAATCGTTGGCCTTGTCCGCTTAAGGAATAGTTACCTGTTAATGCCACAGTAGGTAATGCACCCATTTGATTACGCTTCACATCCAGTTGCTGCAACTCCTTTGTAGCCTGCAGTGTACGGATCTCTGCACGATCTTCATACTTAAAGTCAGCATCTAAAATGCCTTCTTTTATACTGGCAGATGTCAGTTCTTCTTTCAGTACCACAGTATCTTTCTGGGGTAGACCAAGCGCAAACTTCAATGCGGCATAAGAGATGGTAACACCATTATCAACGAAGGTGCGTGTGCTTCTTAAGTTGTTTAATTGTACTTGTACACGATCCAGGTCAAGGCGCTCAGCAAAGCCGTTCTTGAACATAATAGAATCATCGTGATAGAGTTTTTCCAGCCGGCTAATGCTTTCATCAATAAAGTGCAATTGCTTTTGAGCTACTAGAATGGCATAATATCTTCTGTACGCCGAGTCTTTAATACGCTCTTTGGTTTGCTCTATAAAGGCGGTGGATAGGTTCAGCGCTGTTTTGCGGGCTTGCAGGCCTACAAATACATCGGGCTGAAACAGCAACTGCTGTACCGTAGCGCCTACTGCCGTATTCCAGGGCTGTTGAAAGCTTAGTTCCCGTAGTGTAGGTGGTGGCACCTCGGTTATGGGGCCATTGCTTCCTTGCACACCTTCTTCTTTTAAGATGGAATACACAACGGTGGAGCTGGCATCCGGGAAAAGAAATTTAGGTAATTGTACATAGTACTGTGCGCCGGCTACACCGTTTACCTGGGGTAGTGCACGCCCTAAGGTTTCCTTATTGAGTGCTTCCTGTATCTGGTAGTCCAGTTGTGCATTCTTTAATTCAATTACGTTTTTGTAGGCTAGTTCTACGGCTTCTTTTACTGTTAGTTCATGTTTTTCCTGCCCCTGTGCTATAGCAGCTAGTAGCAGTAAACCCAAACCAAACAGTCGTTTTAATCGTGTCATCAGTTCTAGATTTTGGTTCGTTGACTTTTATATTTCTGAATAAGCTTCTGTCCTTTTGGGGTGGCTAGTCCATAAAGGAAGTGCTCTAATAGTTGCTCTTCTATGTGCACCAGGTGGGTGCGGTTGTTAGGAAAAACTTCTGGGTTGAAGGAAAGCATGATGTTGTGAATGCGAAAGCGGGCCAACACATCCATATCAATATCCTCGCGGTAAACACCTTCTGCTATTCCTCTTTCAAAGTTTTTCCAGATCATTTGGTACATGAAGCCATTCTTATACTCTTTGAATTTTCGGAAGGTATCGGGATGGTATTTTTCCATGTCGATGAGTACGGAGGGGTTCATATTGGCAAACATATCTCTTACCATTTCAAAGGCGGCGAGCACCTCGTGGATCGCATTTTCAGACGTATCCCTGCCCAGGCAGCACTGCGTTTTGTTTTGCTCCATCACACCGGTAAATACAGCGCTTACCAGCTCTTCTTTATCCGTGTAATAGTGGTACAGCGTTTTCTTAGACATGCCTACCTGCGCCGCTATATCATCCATAGAAACAGATCGGATACCATAACGGTTGAATAGCTCGTGTGCTTTTTCTAGTATGCGTTCTTTTGGTTCCATAAAACGGGGCCAAAACTATGGAAACTTTTTACGTAACCAAAGTTTCCACTATTAAGTTTTTATAAACAGAACATTTTGTGGGATGAATGGCCACCTCTAAAAGGAGGCCTGGTTCAAGCAAACCCTATGGAACAGGAAAAAAAGAACACATGTTTTGGGCGGTTGCCCATAAAAGACAAGCGGAAGCCCATCAATCGTATACAGCTGCCGATAGTTTGGTTTGTTAACTAACAGGGACAAGATTGTGCGCTAAAATATTTAGTAAAAATAGAAAAGAAATAGGCCCTTTGCAAGCCATTCATCCCTTTTTTAAGTTTGCAATTATAAAAAAGGGACATACATATGAATGCACCTATTTAGAATGTCTAAGCGCAATGATAAATAAGCGCTCATTGAATGGAAGGTGTTCACATTTGTCGTCTCACTTTTCACGATTCCTGGGCCCTCCCTTTAGGGGATGGGGGCATGCATGCTAATACACTATACCTCGTCTAGAAAATTTGCCATTGACTGGTACATGCCCTTGGGGTTGTCATAAAAGATAAAATGATCACTGTCTGCAACCATATGGCAACTTAAATTCTCTCCTTTCAGTTGGGGTAGATAAGACAAGTGTTGGTTCTTCTCTCCAAAAAGGAAAAGCCTGGGAATCTCTAAAGCAAGGAATTGTTGAAGGAGTTTGCCGGTTGAGGAATAGGACACTGTTTGAAAGCTGTAATGATAGTAGGATTGTACATTCGTGTTCAACTCCAGGTTATTGGCAATAATATAATAACCCGCATTACCGTACTTTTTCATGTTCTTTATTGTTTCATCAAAAACAGTACTAGCAAAATGTTCATACGAATGCTGCACTACTTTTGAGGAGAACATACAATCCTCTGGCATCAGGTTCCCTTCAATATTCACGTAGGCTTTTACGTGGTCCACGCCCGCCGATTGAAAATAAAGCAGGGTTATTAAGCCACCCATACTGGCACCCGTCAGAATAATATCTTTTAAGTCCAACTGCTTTATAAACGCATCTAAAAAGAAAGCAAGGTCATCAACACGTAGCGGTTCATCTGCATAATAAGTTGAATTGCCGGTGCCCGGGTTATCAAAGCCTATTAATTCATAGTCAGCCAGTAAATGGGTTTTGGTGGCTTCCCAAAAGTTTTCTTTTGCACCTCCTAATCCATGTACAAACAAAATGGTGCCTTTATGGCCAGGCCTTCTAAAATACTCTAACTGATAGGTTCTGTTACGAAGTTCAATGTCAATTAATTTGATCTGCGGTGATGGCATTGTCATTTTTTACTTGTTTTGAATAACGCTATCCAGTGAGCGTTGTACCGTCGTATGCCAAAATTGCTATTTAATTCCGCATGATCATTCAAACCTGTCCTTCTGCTACTTAAAACAAGGCTACATCCCTGTTTCAAGATACGTTTGGTGTTAAGAGTGGGGTGGCTATGCACCGGTGCCATCAGGATGCTAACAGTAAACACACGTGGTTGGTCTTTCATTTTTAAACAGCCACTTATATTTCAAATTAGATTAAGAACTTACCTGCATCATTATTTCTGAGTGCACGTTTTCTTTATTAAAAAGTAGTACGCTATAGCCAAAGTTTTTCGTATCAATGGAGATATCTTGTGCCTCTTTAATGACTTGAAAAGAGGCGGCAGGAACAACAAATTGCCTTATATTTTTATATTCTCTATTATCTGCCATATGGTAATGGGCACAGAAAACCGTCACCTCATTAATACAGTTTTCAAGTAAATGAATTACTTGTGCCCGGTTTTGTAGTGGATATAGTTTATCTACCGCCGTGTCAATGGTGAGTAGAGGATGATGTATGAAAATGACAATTTTTTTACTGGTAAACAATTCCTTTTTGAACCAATCTAACTGTGCGTCACTAATCCTGTCTGAAGAAGAATCCAGGTATATATATATGAAAAAGTCATCTTCTTCAGAATAATATAATTCGTTGGAGGTGTAAGGCAAATTGATTGGTAAATGTTTAATCACTGCATTAAATGAGTCATGGTTGCCTAAAATCACTTTTATTTTGAAATCCTTTAGCGTATCAAAGAACCATTTGTGGCTATCAGCTTCCCCAATATCGCCACCAAATATTATTTCATTAATCTGCTTACTCCTAATGTCATTCAAAAGAAGTAACCAGTTTTTTCTCGGATCAACATTGTTTTGAAGTGGAAATTCTTCATCCAAATGAATATCTGATATAAAAGCAACCTTTTTCATGCAGTAAAGCGAATTTGTTATTGAAGCTAGAAACTCAATACATTTTTAAAATAGAAAATGGTGCGAACTGGATGTTTAGCTACTTGAATCGAACTATGAGCCTGTTTAAATTGGCACAGGAAACGTTACATAAAGGGCTGCCACGGTTAAAAGGGATTAAACCAGGCTACATTTACCGTGGCAGTACTAAATAATCTCTTCAATGATAATGGCCAGGGGTATACGAAAAAGCAATTAGCAAGACGTTATTTAACTGATAGTTACATGGTAGTATACCGTTCCGTGCGGAGCGTAAAGGTTTATAAGTGTTTATCTGGGGCATTGCTTCCTGTTAACTATCAACAAAATCGTAATCCTTTTAATCCTGCTAATCCATCTGATCTGCGGTCCTTACCTTTGTTCTGAGGATCATTGAGCCCTTACCTAAATAAGCATTTCGCGTGAACAAACTCTTTCAATATTTCTTACAAGGACTTTTAGTACTAGCACCCATTGCCATTACCGCCTATGCCATTTACTGGATCGTTTCCAGTATTGACAATCTTATACCCATCTTTACCTATGTGGATCAGAAGGGCAATATACAGGTACAGAACTATGGCCTGGGCTTTTTGCTGGTGATAGGGTTGATCATTGTCATTGGCTACATGAGCTCCTTTTTTATCAAGCTGCGACTGTTTTCATTGTTTGAAACCTTGATGGCTAAAACACCCGGAATCCGGTTTATCTATTCTACGGTAAAGGATTTTTTTGAAGCCTTTGCCGGTGAGAAAAAGAAGTTCAATAAACCTGTACTGGCCAATATTGATGACAACGATGTATGGCGTGTAGGGTTTATTACCCAGGACGAATTGAAAGATTTTGGTTTTTCTGAATATGTAGCTGTTTATATTCCGGCCTCGTATTCCATTGCGGGGAATGTGTATCTTTTACCCAGGAACCGGGTAAGAACGATCACCAACATCAATGCAACTGATGCGATGAAGTTTGCCATCAGTGGTGGTGTTACCGAAATGGATGATGATACCAAAACAGATACTGCTAAAATCTAGTCTTACATTATTGCTGGCTATTAGTCAGCTGCCTTGTTTTTGCTGGGGCTTTTATGGTCATCAGAAGATCAACTACCAGGCGGTGTTTTTATTGCCACCGCAACTGCTATCGTTTTACAAGAAGCATATCCAGTTTATTAGTGAACATGCGGTAGACCCCGATAAGCGGCGTTATATGCTTACTGAAGAAGGACCAAGGCATTATATCGATATTGATCGCTACGGCGCTTATCCTTTTGATAGCTTGCCTCGCCGTTGGGATGATGCCATAATAAAATATACGGAAGATACCTTGCAGCAGCATGGCATTGTACCTTGGTGGATTCAGATAATGCAGGCCCGACTGACCAATGCATTTAAAGAAAAGAATACCGCTAAGATACTGAAGCTCTCTGCCGATATTGGCCACTATATCGGTGATGCACATGTGCCCTTGCATGTATGTAGCAATCATAACGGGCAATATACTGGCCAGCGTGGTATTCATGGCTTTTGGGAAAGCCGCGTACCAGAACTGTTGGCTGATAAAGAGTGGGACTTCTTCATTGGAAAGGCCACGTACATAAAAAGCACTAGCGACTTCATCTGGAAGCGCGTGCTGGAAAGCGCTGCTGCGGCAGATACTGTATTGTTGTATGAAAAGCAGCTAAGCCAAAGCGTTGAACCCGATCAAAAGTTTGCCTTTGAAAACCGCAATGGTAAAGTGGTGCGTCAATATTCAACCACCTATACTACTGCCTATGACCGCCAACTGAAAGGTATGGTAGAGCGCCGTATGCGCCAGTCTATTTATGCAGTAGCTTCCTTCTGGTATACTGCTTGGGTCAATGCCGGACAGCCAGACCTCTCTGGCCTTACAGGTGAAGCTTTTAGTGAAGCCGACCTTAAAGAGTTTGAAACTTTAAATGAGCGCTGGAAGAATAGTGATATAAAGGGTAGGGAGCATGAGTAGTTTTATGTTATACGCAAGCATAACTAGACCTAATAATAAGCTAGCAATCTAATAAAATTGAGATCAGATGCTGAACTCGTTTTAGCATCTGCTGACTGCATACAAAACCTGCCTGCCTTATGGAATGCTTATTACTTTCCTAATCCTATATAGTTCAACTACTCATCGTAATAAGATTACTGGTAAATATACGAGCGACACTTTTTAAAGCATTTAAGTTGAAGCAAATCATGCTATTGCGCTTTGTGAAAACATTTATATGTTTATCTTCATCATTAACCAAGCTAAATAACCCGCATTGCATTTAAACCTACTCTCATGAATTTGAAACTACTGCTATCTGCAACCCTAAGCGTTTTCTTGTTTCTAAACGTTAATGGCCAAACAAAACAAGCCTACATATTAAAGGAAGATTTCAACAACAATACATTGGGTTGGACAGAAGAATTTACCAAAGCACACAGGACAGAAATAAAGGAAGGTAGCTTGTATATAACCTCTCTTGATACATCTAAATACCAGTCCAGCAACGGACCTCAAAATGTATCTTTTCTGTGGAACCTGCCAAAGAGTTTTGAAATTACTTCCAGCTTTCAGGTGTTGGACAATAGCCTGCCTGCAACATTTGGTATTTTACTTTATAGTACCTCCTTAAACTACCGATTTGCCTATTCTGAAACTGCGGAAGGCCTGTTGTCTGAGTATGATTATAACCGTGAAGAAGAAGCTACCCTGTTTTCAAAGAATACGCATACTCCGGATATCGTAAGTCTTAAAACCATTCCATTTAAAATTAAAGTCAATGATCGAAAGGCGCAATTCTATGTAAATAATGTATTGATTGGAGAAGAGGTGCTGAAGGCTAAATCATGGAGTGATATCCGGTTGTTTACTACATCAGGGGCTGCTATTAAAGTTGATTACTTGTACATACAATAGGTATTCGTTTAACATTGATTTCTATGAAACATCTCACTATTGCGGTCGCCTTAGTGCTAACACTAGCAACCGTTTCCTGGCAATCGAGGAATAAACAGGTTCTGATGAAACCACAACCCTGTGATGCCATTATGGACTCTGTATCAATTTTAATACAGGCAGGCGGTTTAGTGGTGGAGGCCTCGGAAGATACCACGGCTATGGGAAAGCGATACAGTGGCATTCTTTTTTGGCTGCAAGATCGACCTTTTACAGAATTGCAATGCTTGCTTACGAGTAACAACCCGCTACATCGTACGTATGGGTTTATTCTGTGCGGGCAGCGATACCCCGATAGTATTACTCGTCATCTTGATCTATTGAAGGATACATCTCACATACTGTTGTATGTAAATAACAAGCTCATAGATCCAGAAGTTACGGTGGGCCAGATCATAGAGATGATGTATAAAAAAATACTGCAGGATAAAGCCGACCAAGATAGGTTGCCGGAAGTGCAAAATAGGGTGAATGCGTTTATTTGCGAGTATGCTGCGCACCCCCCTTCGTTCAAAGTTCTCTCATTCGATAAATACTCATTTGGTGGTGTAGATAAAACCGAAATGTATTCCGTTAGGCTAACCTACTTGCTGAAGAATAATTCGGGTAGGTTGTTGCGTCAAACTAGCGAGTTTGTGTTAGACAGTAATCTTCGTATCAATGTCATAGAAAAAGATAGTACCAGTTATTTTAATTCTTATCCACCCATACTGGACGTTTGGTTGAACATTTTTGGAAGAAAGTTAAGTGCCATGGATAGCGCACAGCTAAGACTGAAATAGTTCGCATAGTTCTTTCCTGCAATGTATCATCAGCCTAGTTTATTGTGCATCGCGAGGGACATGGCGGTGAAGGCATAGCTTTGACTAGCCCATTATACAGTCGCCAACATCTCCATAGCCTCTTTCTCTTTCGCTGAAAGTGTTTTTAAAATAACAGAAGCTTGTTGTATGTACTGAAAGTCGTTTGTCTCACTCACCTGTTGAAACAAATGAGAAACATTGCTCCAAAGGCTGGCTATTTCTGCAAATGCTTCCCATCCGTTACGTAGCTTGTCTAGCTTAAGCAGCTCATAGCTTTCTTTTAAGAAATCACGGTAAAGATTTCTAAACAGGGCGCCGCCTGTACCCGCTTTTTCCATTAGAAGGGCTGTGGTATTAAAGTCGTTTTTAACATCTTTAGTGGTGTTAAACCACTTGATGATCTCTGTACTTGTTTTTAAGATTCCTTTGTATCCGATATTAGTGATGGGTGGATTAAGATAATCAGCAGCATTATTCCGAATAGCCGTTTTAATTGCCGATGCTAAGTGGAAGTCTTTGCCTGTTTTGTGTAACGTATAACACAAGTTCTTGGAAGACATAGGTCCCTTTTCTGCTCTTGCCAATGCTAGGCTTTTTAAAGAGGTTTTAACCGTGCTGCCTTGCTGTATGGTATCTACTAAATAAGCGTCCGTATCATCATAGCCATAAATGGCTACATAGTGCCCGGCAAAATGAATAGGGCGCTCGAAATATTCAAGGTGAAAACAATCGAGTTTTAAACCTACTGCCTTCCCTTCGTTGATCAGTTGTTTTACACCATCCCACGCTTTCTGCGGTGAAGCTGTTTCTTTTAGTAGTAGTTCAAGATTTAGATTTTCAGCCAGGCGTTGTGTTAATACATCAGGTTTTACTCGCCCACCTATAAAGGGAAAATCCATTGTCTTCATATTCCAGAATATATAGCCAAGGCCTTCACCCAGGCCAAATAACATCGGTTCTGAAAGTTCAATTCCCAGTTGGTTCAACAACGTTCCTGTGGCAGTTGTTTCGCAATGTTGTCCCTTGAATGGTTTTATATTTTCAATGATGTAAGGCATTCTATAAAATTAAGGTGGTCTGTTAATAATCTTATTACTGCGTTACTCCTTAAATAGGTAATGACTATCAGTATGGGATTTCTTTATATCATTTTGTGTTAACAGAAGAGAGTGGGATAGGGTAAAATAAGAACACTGTTTTTCATTCTGTTTGTACCTCTTTTCTAATTAAAACATACATAGTAATCATATGAAGAATGATGTTAAACCGTATTGTACTTTGTCATTCCTGCACACCTTTCATCCTTATTTGTATTTATAAGAAGATACATGGATACTACTTTCAGCTACTTGTACCAATTTAAGTTAGTCAGTACATCTATCAGATGGCAGTTAGTAATTGGCAGTTAACAGTTGATAGTAGGCAATAAGGCGCTGTTCTCTGCCAACTGTCCACTAGGTAGGTCCTCTTTTATTTAAAACATTATTAGTGTCTATTTTATGAAATTCTATTTTTTGGTTATTGCTTTCACGCTTTCAGCAAGCACAGTACAAGCACAAAAGAAAGAAGACACACTTAGCTACAGCAGCTGGAAGAAATATAGTGATAAAGTTCAGTCCGGAACAAATAAATACCTGCAGTATTTTACAGACTCATTGGGACAAGTGTTACGCATCAATACATTCAAAACCCGAACGGTAAAACAAGATCCTGCTAATGCCAATATTCTTTGGGTAATACAGCGATATAATAAGGCTAAAGGAAATGAGATAGAAACCGATACTGCTTTTATTAATAAGGTAGATTTTAGTCCTTTGGCCTATCATACCGATATTCAGTCTGCAGGTTATAAAGAAGTCGTGCAGTTTACACAGGATAGCATCTATACAAGTGTTTTCTATAAGGACAGCACAAAACATGTTTCGTATCCATCAAGCCCTGATTATTTTATAGCTACTACTATGGAAGATATGATGGGAATGTTGCCGCTTAAGATAGGCTATACTGTTGTAGTAAAGAATGTAAATCCAGGTGTGCGACACAATACAACTAATTATAAAGTAAGTGTAGTACGGAAAGAAAAGATTCAGCTATCAGATCATTCAACTAGAGAAGCCTATTTAGTAGAAGCAGGTTTTCCTGCCTTCAAAAGTTATTCGCAATATTGGTTTTCAGTAGACAAACAATTAATGCTAAAGCATAGTTTTAAAATGAGAGATGGTAGCTTTTTTATTGAAGAACGCTTAATGCCCTAATTGGTTTCATAGCGTAAAAGACCTTTTGCTTTCATACTGCCTCTTGCCGACGTGTATGCCTTGTTATACCGTCAGGTGATTGTATGCTCAAACGGTTACTACTAAATCCCTTCTTTCTATAAGCGCCACTTTAAAACAATTGACCTATATACCCTGGAAAATAATATATAGCAAATCACTCTATATTTTTCTTGCCTCTTGTCACTCCAATACACATCCCATCACGATGGCTTCTTTTAAAAGAGCGCTAGTTGCCTTTGAAGCCTACCTTCACATACTATACACCTTCTCCGGTATCAAATATGATTAAAACTTCATTTTATCTGGCAATCGTTACCCTGTTCACTTTTTGTCAGGCTAAAGGCAGGATCAATACCAGCAACACGCTTACGCTTACAGACTCTCTATCTGTGCGAACAGACTTTCAACACTATTTTACAAATTGCAAGGTTGAAGGAAGCGTTATTGTTTACGACAATCAACGGAAAATATGGCTAGCCAGTGATGCCGCTGCTGTACGATCAGCCACATTGCCTGCGTCTACATTTAAAATTGCTAACCTGTTGATTGCTTTGGAAACGGGTGTGATTAAAGATGAAAACGAAATAGTAAAATGGCCCGGTAAAACCGATACTGTAAAGTATGGGTACCGACCCGATATTTATCACGATATGTCGGTAAAGGAAGCCTTTGAAGTGTCGGCTGGTTGGGTGTATGTAGAGCTGGCTAAACGAATAGGCAAGGAGAATTATAAAAAATACCTGGCTGCTTATCAGTACGGCAATCAAACACTTACCCAACCCGATGCGGACTTCTGGAACTTTGGAGCCTTTGGCATTTCCCCATTAAATCAGATTAACTTTCTACGAGCGTTATATGAAGGCAGGCTTCCGGCATCTAAGCGCAATATGGATATTGTAAAAAGGGTAATGATAGTTGAACAAGACAATGGTTATACAATAAGTGCAAAAACAGGCTGGACAAGAGACAATGATATGAACACAGGTTGGTGGGTAGGCTATGTAGAGAGCCCGAAAGGAGTGTACTTCTTTGCTACACGTTTGTTGCAGGATCGTAAGTTTAATCAATCCAATTTTGGTTCCTGCCGAAAGGAAATTACAAAAGCGGTTTTAAGAGCCCTGGATATTTTACCAAGGTAATGTACTTAGCTTTTTAGGACGAGTTGTCTACTAAAAGAAAAGAGCAGATTTTTATTCACATTTCCTCAGTTTTAAAGATTACTTTTTTTAGGTTATTCATTAGTGATGGGTAGTTAACACTTCATTTTATGTTTGTTGTTAGTTATGTAAAAAATAAATATATTTAAGTGCCCATTAAGCGGCCAACGCCCGTACACATGACTACCACTACTAACTTGCAAGAAGAAATTGCGAAGCAAATCAATATTGGTTTCTCTAAAGAAGAAATTGAGCAAAACCTTCTATCTAAGGGCTATACCTCCACTGAGATCAACGAAGCACTATCCAAAATCGATTTTTCCAATGCTATAGCAGAAAGCAATGGCGGTAAAGTAAGTGGTACCAGCATTGCTTTTGGTATTGTATTCATAGTGGGAGCGCTCGTGCGCTTCGCCCGTTTTCTAAATGGCGGTAGTGTGTTGGCAGGCCTCGGTGTACTAACGGCTGGTGGCATGGCCATTTATTATTTTACCAAGCGGTCCTAACAAAAGGATGCATGGATGTAAATCCATTTCCTGTAAAATCGCTTTTACAACATCAGGCTTTTTTCAGTTCAGTGCATACGCAACCGCAGCCACCTGGCTGCGGTTTGTTTTAGTTATGAAAAGCATGTTTGTGTTACTACTAACGAATATCTATATACGTGGTTAGTGACTCCTTTAGCATTATGGCATTTTCTTATTTATTCCATCTCAGTTTGTTTGCTGGCTATATTTCTATTCGGCTCTGTTTATTCCCTTTTTATTTTAGGATTGATGGATGTTCAATGAAGAGAGGAGTAGTATAGGAGGATGGTAGGAGGAGTAGTGAATGTGGAAGGCAGGTAGAGGGCTTTATCTGTGCAGTTGGTACGGACTTACCTACAGAAGAGGTACAGAAGAGGTACAAGAGAGGTACAGAAGAGGTACAGGCTAGGCACACCCCCAGCCCCTAAAGGGGAGCACCCGCGCACAAGAAGACTCCCGCAGCTGACGCCGATTGACCACGGAGCATTTATGATATTAGCAGTGGCCTACATGTGTATAAATAAAGGGGGTGAAAGGTTTTGATGGGGGCCTTTAGTTGGGTAGATTTGCTAAGATAATTAGCAATTAAGGCTCAAGGGACAAGATCCAGGAAGCAGGTGGAGGCCTGGATTTTAAACCTTGGACTTTACACTTTTAACGCTCCACCTTTACCCTGTACTCTTTATGGCAAAACAAGTAGGCCCCGTCTTCATTACCGGCACCATCGATGGCATCATCTTTTATAAGTTAGGAGATACGTATTACCTGCGCAGCAAAGGCGATTATAAAAGTGCTAAGAGGATGCGCAAGGATCCCGGCCTCCAGCGCACGATGGCCAATGCCGAGCGGTTTGGGGTGGCTGCCAAAATGGTGAAGCGCGTGTACTACCGCCAGCTTCCAGGGACCGTGCGCAAACCCGGGTTGTTTGCCAGGTTAACAGGCATGGTCAATAAGTGGTTGTACCAGGGCAAGACCAAGGAAGAAGCACAGGAACTTCTGCTGGCGCATTGCCAGAAATTAGCTGCCAAGCCAACGACAATAGAGGCTACGCCTTCTGTACGTACAACTGCACCTGTGTTGCCTCCACTGTTTACTTCAGCGCCTGCTACCACAGAAAAGAAAAAGGAGATAACAAGAACAACTCCTCGTGTTAAGCAGGCCCGCTATCTTTCAAAATGGAAGGTCAAGCGCAATGGTCGGTTACATATACCAACGCCTGATAGTAATGTTGTTCAGTCCGGCCCTGAGTTTGTCGATGGGCTGAATCCTCCTGTGACTGGTCATCACAGGAAAAGAATGAACGTTTAATAGAAAGCAGGTAATCCCACTAATCAATGCAGTTTGCGGTTCTTTTCATAAAATGCAGCGCATTTCCCTGCATAGTTAAAGTAGGTTTCATCATTAAACGTATCCAGGTAAATCTTGCCCAGCACCATCTTGGTTTTAATGGTAGGGATTTTTACCAGTTGCTCTTTTTTAGCATCGAAGTAATTCCAATTGCCAATGTAATCGTTGGTGAGCAGGTTTATGCTCGACTCGCCACTGCCATCATTCATAGCATTACCAAACTCATAACGACTCATGCCAATGAGCTGCATCTTCTTTGTTTTTACATCGTAGCGAAACTGGTTGCTATAGCCTGCCCGCATCCAATTGTTATAAAACTCAAAGCCGTTCTTAGTGGCTCGAACACCAGCATTTTCATTTAAAACATCAATATCCTTGCTTTGGATCTTTTTGAATTGTTGGGTGGATAGCCGACATACTATTCGTGAAGCTTCCCGGTCTACGTACACCGTATCGTTTATCCTATCATTATCAAGGTCTTCTACTAATTGGTCTTGACCAAAGACAAGAGCGTAATGGAATAGAGTCAGTATGAGGATGATGCTTTTTCTCATTGCCAACGTTTTGATACCACTAAAATAGGAGTGCTGTTTGGCTATGGAAAGAAAGGCTGTATGAATTGTTATAAGCGTTACGTAAAACAGGTTAGATGAAAAGCCAGGTGGGATGGTTGGTATCGTAAAAAAGATGTCTCAGCTATGGTGCTGGGGCAAGCGTGGTGATTAGTTTCGCGATTATAATGGACATCAAAAATTATTTCCAGTTACAGTTGTATTTCCCTTAAGATATCTTCTGTTTGCCCTAGTATTCTGTTGTAGTTTTTTAAAACCCAGCGTGAGTAAAAGGATAAGAAGATATAAGCTAGCGGTAGCGAAATGATCCAGAAGTATTTACTGTCAGTAATGGATGTACTAAAAAACGCTGATATCAGGATCAATGTTACCACAAGCAGTAAATGACAGAGTAAGAAGTTTACCCGCTGCCATTTGTAAAACTTCAACTTGTTAACCATGAAATCGGTAAGCGTTTCTTTATAGGTTTTATTGGTATCGCCAATGATAGCAAACTGTTGAATGCTCTTAAAACTGATCAGGGAAATAGACAGTATCAGCAATATGGATAAAGCACCTACACTCTTGAAAAAAGGAGTAGCTAACTTGTCAAAGTTAACGCCAATAAAAACGGCCCCCGCCAGGCATATAACGATGCCGATCATTTCAGGATAGGTAACACGTTTCAGTTTCGATTTAAATTTAGCCTGTGTCATTTGATCAATTAGTTGTGTGTTTAAAAGGTTTTGGTCTTTTAGTTGGTTGCTCATGGCATCCCAATTTTGTTTTATGCTGTCTAGTTCCATAATTAGTTTGTTTTAGAGGCCTGGTTTTTTAGTTTTTCTTTTATTCTCGACAATCGGGTGCCAACATTGCTTGTGGAGATTCCTATGATCTGGGCAATCTCTTCGTAGCTCTTGTCTTCTAAGTAAAGCATAACAATACCTTTGTCTAGCAGGTTCAACTTGTTCAATTGCGCTCTTAACCATTGCCATTTCTCTTCTAGTTCGTCGGTGTTCTTGTCCTGTAAATGCAATAGGGGTTCATCTAAGGGTACTGTCTGTACTTTTCGTTTCGCTACTTTCAAATGATAGATAGCCACATTCATAGCTACTCTATACATCCAGGTGCTGATGCTTGCCATTTGATCAAATGTGTCAAATGATCGCCAAAGCTGATAGATGATTTCCTGCACCAGGTCGTTTTTGTCTTCAATGGTATTGGTATATATAGAAGCGACCTTATAAATCAAACCTTCATTATTCTTGATAGCCGTAATAAACCCTTCTTTTTTGTCCACTTGATATTGGCCTGTTTTGTTTTCTGTACTGTATTAGTGTATTGCTGTTAGAAAAAATCACACGAAGGAAGAAAAAAAAGTTTCAATACCTGCTTTGGAGGGCGAGTGGTGAGTAATGAGCGGCGATTGAAGATAGCCGCCGTTTCCCTCCCCATGCACATAAGCTATGCGAGGAGACACGGCGGGGACAGAATACGATAGCCAACTTTTTGTTGTGTATGCCATGTAAATAGATTTTGAGTGTCGCGAGTTTTATAACCCTAAAAGGGGATAATACCAATAGTAAGGTTTCCCTATCTTGTTGGAAAGATACCCTATGTTTATTATCTATGGCTGGCGCAAAAAGATGGTAGGCGCTTTTGATGCTTTCTTATATAAGTGTCCCTATTGTGAGCAAACCAATACAACCACCATTGCTGTTTACTCTAAATACTACCATATTTTTTGGCTGCCCCTATTTCCCTACGCTAAAGAAGCGCATGCGGGCTGCTCTTCCTGTAATGCAGCAAGAGATGATAATAAGTTTGGTCCTGAACTAACTAAGCAAGCAAAGGAAATACAGAAAGAAGTAAAGCATCCTGTTTATTTGTATTTATTGACCATCCTATTTTGTTTAGTGGTGGCTGCAGTGACTGTTGCTTCAATACTGCGTTAAGTAGAATAAGGCTGTAGCTAAAACCATTTAAGTAAATGAGTAATTATAATCTTGAACAAGAAGATGGTTCTGAGTCGTCGGATGTAGGTATCAGTCATTTGCGTCCGACTCCACTTTATGGTGTTTTTGTTTGCGCCATCATTATTATAATCGTGGCTGTGATTCTAATAATCAAAAATGAGGTTGCTAGCGGGTACTTGCGTACAAATAAGGTTGGCACTATAACAGGTCCAATTGCATTCATCTTAGGAATACTTTTGGGAGTGTTTCCATTGTATTATTTAGTTAAGATGCGACGGAGGCATTCAAAGCGCGTCTAAAATTTCCGTACTGTTATGTTCCTTTGTCCCTCCCCAAGCGCATAAGGTATGCGAGGAGACACGACGGGGAAGAAGAAAGTATTCTATTTTTGATAACAACAATGAAACAACTACTAACGCTTTGCTTACTAAGCTTGCTTTCTTTCGGTGGCTATGCGCAATCAAAGCCCTCCAAGAAACAGACTTTAGACTATTTGGATAAGACACTAAAAATGTCTGTTGGTTATGTAACGTATAAAAATGAAAAAGGTACTAAGTATCGTATAGAGGGCGCCTCTTTTTATCCTGCAGAAGTTAAATATGAATTTAATTTTTATGCAAGTAGTACCGATCAAAACTATTTGAAGTATGAACAATACTCAAATATTCATTGGGAAGACTTGGAGGAGGTAAAGATCGAAAGGAACTCTAAAACAATGGATAAAGAGCTTACGCGAATATATATTCGATTCGCCACCAAAATTCGCTATGATGCCCAGGGGGGCGGTGATGCTATTGAAATGGACGATGATATGCATTATCCTACGAGCTTTACTTTGTATATTCTTAAAACAAAGGCCGAAAGTGTGAAAAAGGCTTTGGAACGCTTAAGAGAGCGCGCTAAAGAAGAGAACAAAGATCCATCCTAATGTCTTTATCACCTTAATAGATGTATGAAATCTTTTGCGGGCCTAAGCCTCTTAGGGTCTGAGCGGGGTCTTTACTGCCAAGCCCGGTAGTGTGGGGAGGCCCCGCTTGTGCTTTGATAATTGTTTACCAGAGACGTAGTAATTATTGTGCTAACCCAATTTGTTTCATAAATGCCTGGTTGTCCCAGAACAAATATTCTTCAATCATCTTCCCATCTTTCCAGTGACCAACGGTACACATGCTAAGTTTGAATTTCTTTCCAGTTGGAGGAATGGTTTTACCATTGCCTGCTGGCATCGGCTTAGAAAAAGTACCTTCCATTTCTCCTATGACACAGGTCCAATCACCAGAGCCAAATTTAACAGGGTGTGATTTGATCTTTGTGTCAGGGGCAAAAGCAAACATCGGCGTAAGCATGTCTATATGCTGCGGATTTAGTCCCGTAGTAGTAGTGCCGTCGGGATAGTAGACTTTAATGTTAGCGTCATGACTGATGGCAAAGCTGTCCCATTTCTGATTGCTGTAAAATTGAAAATCAAGACTATCAAATCGTCTTAATCGCTCTTCAGTCAGCTGGTCGTTATTCATCATACTCTGGTCATTGGATTTTTTTACCTCATCTGTGTTAGATGGAGATTGTTGATTGTTGCTACACCTGGTAAATAACAAGCCTATAACGATGGCTGGTAGCAGGAATGCAAGTTTCCTCTTTTTCATGTTGGTTAATTTTTATTACTAGAAGATCTGGCACAAAACTTAGACCGCAACTATTTGTTGTGAATGAATTGTAGGCCTTTTTCAATAGGATTGAAGGGAACATCTTGTTAGGTTGCCGAAAGCATTTTATACAAACGTTCAGTGAAATAAAGAACCGTTAGTCAACAACCAACATGAATGAAAGGCAACATGCATCAACCTCATCAACCCTAATAATAATTTAGAAGAAGAGGTTGCATTCGGTGTTTTAATAGCGTAATTTGTGTGTACCAAGTACCAATTCATATCCTACATATCTATCCTTAGATTGCTGTAACAAATACCTGTAAAAAATTATTCCTCTACTCTGAAGTACTACATTGTTTTATAACAGTCTCTCATTAATTCTCTAAATAAATTGGAGGTCTATTATGAACAACAGAGCTACTATTGCCCTTGTCTTTTATTTTATATTCGTTATCCTTGGCTGCAGCAAAGACAACTCTGGGCCCTCAGCGATAACACAAAGCAAACAGGAATCTTTACTGAGGGCTACAGGCGCTATACAGATAGAGGGGATCGGGCGTTATGCAGACGTTGGCCAATGTACTGATGAAACAGGTTACACCTTTGTCATCAGCATGACAGGCGATCTTGAGGGTTGTCTCTACACATATGTCGACGACTTTGCCTGTTCACCAAGTGGCACTTATCGTGAGTATGGCCGGGAACACTTTGTGGGTACATACAAGGGACAATCGGGTACATTCTGGACGGCATACAGTTTTGAAGGTAAGTACGAGGGATGTCCTCTAAACGGTGAACCATTAGGCGCTGAGATTTTTGGGCGTTGTCAACATCCCATTGTGAAAGGAAGTGGCACGGGTGTTTTCGAAGGTGTCAGTGGGCGACTGGCCTTTAGAGATAATGTGGAATTATTAATCTTCCCTTTTACAGGTCACCTACGTTACTAAGATTTATTTGAGACAGCGTCACCGTAGTAAACTAAAGAAAGTACTGACACTATTTGTTCCGTTGGATCTACCACCAGTGCGTAACGCTTATTGTCTGTATGAATGGTAAGAATTGCCGCAAGAGCTAATGCTCAGCTGTTGCTAATCTAAGTTTAATCTATCTGCTTAAATGCATAGTAAGTGGGCCTAAGCTTCCTGGCTTAGGCCTTTTAGCATTATAGGTGTCATCAAAATAAATAGTGTCACCTCTTCTTGCATTTTCCACTCCTTCTTTATAGCTTTTTAAGAATATTCACCAATCGAGACCAGTAATGCTTAGTTATTACTTTGAAGAAATTACGCATTGCGAAATGTGTGGGCAAAGCACGCATAACCATAAGGTTTTAGGCCAACGACTTAATCAATCCCAAGGGCTTAATCCAAGAACAAAATCCGGCATTAGTGTATCGGTTAAAAAATGCAGTAATTGCGAACTCATCTATTCCAGTCCGCAACCCATACCATTCAGTATACAGGATCACTACGGAACACCGCCAGAAGAATACTGGAAACCTTCGTATTTTAATTGGTCACCAGAATATTTTGCTTATGAGATAAGTGTATTAAAAAAGTTGTTGCCTTTTAAAGAAGGCATGACGGCGCTGGATATTGGAGCTGGTCTTGGCAAGTCTATGATCTCCTTAGAAAAGGCCGGCTACGATGTTTATGGTTTTGAACCATCGAAACCTTTCCATGAACGCGCCATCGAAAAGATGGGCAGGAATCCAGATCGGTTGAAACTAGGAATGATCGAAGAAGTGGACTATCCCGAAGGCTTTTTTGATTTTATAACCTTTGGTGCTGTTTTGGAGCATTTATACCATCCTGCACAGAGTTTGGAAAAAGCATTTAAGTGGCTGAAGCCCGGAGGCATTATACAAGTAGAAGTACCTTCATCAAAACACCTTATTGCAAAACTGATAAATACTTATTTCAAACTTATAGGAACAATCTTTGTAACAAATATTAGCCCCATGCACCCGCCGTTTCATTTATACGAGTTTGGGTTAAAGTCCTTCCAGGAGCTAAGCAAGCGGTTAAAATTTTCGATTGTAAAAAGGGAATATTTAGTGTGTAGTATATCTCCCGTCCCTAAACTATTGCATCCCATCTTTCGAACAATCATGGAAAGAACAAATACCGGAATGCAATTGGTGGTTTGGCTAACAAAATAATAGTTTAGATACGCATTGTTTGGGGCAGGCGAATTTAAACAGCTACATACACCCAGGCTTCTTTGCCTGATAGCAGCGTTACTTTTACGCGTTTATAGTCTTCCGTTTCATAAAGATCTGCCTTGTGCAGCTCATCTGTAGTAATGGTATAAACAGTGCCTTCAATAGCCATTGCACGATCGCTTGATGGGACAGCAATAAGGTGGTAAGGTTGTTCGCTTTTTTCAAGTACCGAGGCGTCCTTAATTTCAATAGTAGAAAGCGCATAGCCTTTTAGTGTATCTGGCATACCTCTTAAAGGGCGGCCGAACAATTCTTGTTGCACTTTACCTTTTTGTAGTGTTCCATATGAGAAGAGCAACTCTTGCATGTTTTTAGTTCTGTTTGTAGAAAGTTAGGTAATTATAACTTTTGTTGGTCTCAGAATACTATGCCTGCTACCTAATGGTTTAGAAGGTATATGCGTTAGCTAGGCTGTCTCTCTTTGAAGTATAGCGAGTGCGCTTCTGCGCCTACCATTATTGTACTCTAACGGCTCTGACTAGTATAGTTTCCTTAAACAGAAATATTGGAATAGCCATGAAGCGAAATTGATAATCCTTTGCCCATTTTCGTCAGGTAAGCATTGAGCGCCTTTGAATCGATTTCCAACTTCTTGTAGTTGGCTGAAGTAGTTACTACTACCTGGCCGGTAGTAAACGTGGGTGCTGCGGGAATAAATATGGTAGCATTGCCTTCATCATCTGTGTCAATTAAATACGCTGGTCTCCAATGTTCCTCCGTATGTACCAGGCAGGTTTCAAAAACTTCTTCAGCTGGGGCCGTGCCAATTTTTACTTCTGTTTCTTTTCTAAGGTCAAGATAGCCAGGAATAAAGCTAGCCAGTTTTGCATCTAGCCAATCGCTCATCCTTCTGAATACAGACATTCTAACCAGGAAGCCGGCTATTACGCAAAATAGGAGAAGCAGGATAAGCGCCATGATGGCATCACCAGCGGGACCAAATATAGTGTTAACACGAAGCAGGCGTGCTACTTGACCTCCCATAGTTAAGAGCTTGTCCCAAAACTTGCCAATGACAACAATGCTGATCAGTACAGGCATTAGAAAAATAAAACCTGTAACAATGTGATGGCGGAAAATTCTATATCTTCTTTTTAGGAAAATCATATATGCTCGTTTCATAAGCATTATTTTTATCTCCAACTCAAAATTACATATTCTCCTAGCCAAATCCACGCAGCAGCATGTTCTGGCCAACCTAAGCTTGCACTAGTTTTTAAATAACAGTACAGCTTACTATACCGTTAACTGGGAGGGGTGTAGCAAGATGTGCGTATTGGTAATCTAAATTTTGTTTAGCAGAAAGTGGTGTGAATAGCATTACAGGTTTTCTTCCACATATTCATCTAGAGCTTCAAATACTTTTAGTAATAAGCCTGGTTTGGTTATGCCGCCTTCTTGTAGTAAGAATTCCGGTATTGCATGATTTCCTTGTTTGCGAAGGGTGGGTCGGTTAGAAGTAATCATTAGCCGGCGAGGGCCTGCCTGCAATTCAAAGTATTCAGATTGTTCATCCTCTTGGTAGTTTACCAAGAAACGGTATTGCAATTTGCCGTGGTCCAATTCAATCCAGAACTGTAAATGAGCATTGTTCGGATTCATCAGGTTTAGGTTATGGTTTGCCGTTAATTAAAGGATGGCAAATCTAAGAAACGCTATTGATGTAGAATAATCATTACAGGAAATATTAAGCTGTAGTGTGAAAATGACAAGGCAAAATGGTGGTCTGGCTTAACAATACCGCTAAATAGTGGCCCTTGGCATAAGGCATGAAAAGCGCCCTGCATGGAAATGCAGGGCTTGTTACAACTAGAACTATGTATATATCAAAAGGAGAGACAAAATGAAGCAGGGGTAGGGTTGTTAATTATAAAGGTGTACGTTCTGCAAAGGAAAATTCGCTTTTACTTTTTTTAGTCATCAGTAATTACGGTAAAGCCGGGTGACCCGGTTTTATCTGAGCCTTACATCATCAACTCGTTGTTTGCCAGTATTTTTAAATTGGCGGGGTCGTCATCAATGGTAATAGGGTAAGTGCTTCTAATGGTAAAGTTGGGAGCATTCATGTTGTCTTGGAAAAAAGTATTGTGTTTACCGATAGGTCGGGAATTGGCATAATTAGCTATTCCATCAAGGTCGGTTTCAATAGGCGCTACACCCTTAAAATGTTTATTAATAGTAATACCCCCACTTGCCACCTGCCTATTATTTTAACAGCTTGACCCTTGGGCATAACATACGCTGAATGAGCAGCGTTATCCAGTGGGGTGTTTTTATCCTTATGGCGGGCCAGTAAAAGCAGGGGCGTAGCCATGGATAGCGTTAGCAGCGGTAGCTTCGGCTTCATGAAAAGGGTGTTATTCGTCATCTAAATTAGAAAGACTAATGAAGGGAGGTATGGGAAGTTTTCAACAGG
The DNA here is from genome assembly GCF_001644645.1 of Flavisolibacter tropicus. Lineage (NCBI taxonomy): Bacteria > Pseudomonadati > Bacteroidota > Chitinophagia > Chitinophagales > Chitinophagaceae > Flavisolibacter > Flavisolibacter tropicus. Next base: position 4,320,914 of record NZ_CP011390.1, read on the forward strand.
CCTATGCGTTTCGAATAGGGATTACTGTTAGTATTTGGAGCTGTTAATTGAGGGTACACCAAAAAAATAAGGCTAAGGTAGAAACCTCAGCCCGCTTAAAATCCAATATCCTATGAAAAACCATATATACCTCTACAATAAGAGTGCCATGGTTTTAAAGGGCCATTTAAAGCGGGAAATGCTTCTTAGGAGCTATATGATATATATCTTTTTGTACTTTCTTTTCCACAGATTAAACCTTTTCCACAAAAAAGGGTCAATAGCATATGCCTGTAATACCGCCCTATTACGGGCATTAGTTAAACCGTTTGACTCCACACAAGCAATACCATCACCTTCTACTTAATGGCGGTTGTGTAACCTAGTGCTATACCCCCCATGAAGATTACCTGCTCTTCCACCTGAAGGATTAATTCGTATAAATGATTATGTCCGCCGCTACGATCCTGTACCCATATGAAACGGCATTCTGGATATCGGTACCCTGGTATCGTACGTGGAAACTATTGCCATCGATCCTCTTTATCTTGAAAGGATCTACATTTTTGCTGAACCCGTTCCCTATATCTGTAAGTTTTGGATCGGGCTGGATATTTATCCAGCCCTTACTATGATGGTGGCAGTTGAAGTATGGATCCCTTGTTTTTGAGGCCAACCAGCGTATTTGCAGGTAGATGCCTGTTTACGGTACCTACTATTTGATTAACTTATAGCTGCATTAATGACCTCCAAACTACGGTTATGGAAATGGCAAGAAGCATTCTATTGTGTGCTCTCCTTTTTATAATTACCCGATGCGCCTCTATTGTTAGTAGTACTAGCTGGCCATTTGCCATAGATACGCACCCCGAGGGCGCAGAAGTACGCATTACTAACAGGCGTGGTGAAGAAATATTCAGAAGCAAAACACCAACGGTGGTACGCCTGAAGTCGGGTGCTGGTTTTTTTATCAAAGAGTCGTACGTGGTTACCTTATCAATGAACGGCTATGACACCAAAAAGATCAATGTGGAATGCAAGCTGAATGGCTGGTATTTTGGTAATGCATTCATTGGAGGATTGATTGGCTTTCTGATTGTAGACCCGGCTACTGGTGCTATGTACCGACTTGCAAGCACCGGTATTACAGAAAACATGACGAAACAGTACAGCACGGGTGTTACACTGAATATCCTGGATAAGAATAATGTGCCGAAAGATTGGGAACGGAACCTGGAAAAAATCAATTGAATAGGCCTTTACCACCTATTAGCTATTTCTACTAAGAAGGTTTAACGTGACTGCTTGCTTATTAAATGGAATTTACCGAGTTTACTTGCCCGTTCTCTTTTGTAAAATGGGATGATTTGTTTGCAATACGCCCCTCCGCGATTGAGGATAGTTATTATGCAATGTGCTTTCTTTCGTCACTGCTTTATCTGGGGTTATGCTCTTTATAGCGTTGTTGGGGGGTGTATTAATTTAAAGTTCAAGTTCATGCTTTATCATTTCCTTGAAAACATGAAAGCTGCTAAATAAAAAGTGCCATTCTCTATTCAATCTGAACAAAGAACGGCGCTGGTTTTAAAAAGGATATTTTCTGATTATTTCAGCTTCTGTAAAACTTCAGCTAGCTGTTTTTCCAATTGTTCTATGCGTTTGTTTTGATTGTCAATAATGCTTTGTTGTTCTTGTACGGCTTTCACTAAGGGAACCACAAATGTGGCATACTCCAATGTATAGTGGCTTTTGTCATTCTCAGGCTTATGAACACCGCTGAAGTTGTAACCTACTTTTTTGGCAGCTTCTTCTACTTGCTGGGCACTGAAGCCGCTGTATAAAACGCCTTCCTTAGCTGCAATGCTTTTAACATTAATGGCATCGCTGTTTATGGAGTCAGCTTTGTTACCATACAATAGACGGTTTAACTTTTTTACGTCCGTGTTATAGGTAATCGGCTGCAGGGCCAGAATAAAATCTAACCCATGTGTTTGTGGTTGGATATTCTTTTTATAGCGGATATCACTAAGATTGGACCATGCGGCATAACCCCCAATTGAGGTAACGGACGTATTTCCAATTCGCACTTGATTACTTGCGTCAACTCTAGCCCCTTTTCCAATGGCAGTGGTATTATTTAAACCTGAATTGCTGGAACTTGGGCCGGCATCACTGCCTATAGCTGTATTATTACTGCCGGATGTATTCCAATATAAGGCATCACTGCCTATAGCTGTATTATCACCTGCAGTAGTTCTAAATAATGCGTTACTTCCGATAGCTGTATTTCTACTGCCAGAAGTATTTGACGAAATAGCACTTTCTCCAATTGCGGTATTATTGTTTCCCATGTTGTTATATCTCAGCGCCCATCCACCTATAGCAGTGTTATACCCTCCAAAGGTATTATCTTTTAATGCTAGGCCGCCAACAGCTGTATTGCCATATCCTTTACTGTTCTGAAGAGCGTTAAAACCAATAGCTGTCAAATAACTTTGTGGGTTATTTGAAGATGCTGCCTGGTGGCCAATAGCAGTAACTGCAGATCCCGTATTCCCAAGACCTGCCTGATAGCCAATAGCTGTAACATACGACCCCGAATTTCCAAGCCCTGACTCGTAGCCTAGTAAGAGTGGTGAGGTAATAGAATATGAAATCTGACCAGCCGGGCTATTATTAACCTTGAATTGTAAATCAACTCCATTGATCGTTCCTATAAAATCGGAATTGCCTGCATTGTTCCCATTCAAACCCCAGCCGCCAGCGCCACCTAACTGCTTCCATGTAGTACCATCCCAAAAATAAAAGCCCTGAGTTCCGCTAGTTTGATATACCAACAGACCAATTGCCTTAGAGGGTATGTTGTTGCGTTCCGTTTCCGTCATACGCGGTATCAGCAATCCTTTTGTCTTTGAAGAAATATCCAGCTGCGCACTGGCATCGGGCGTTAGTGTACCAATACCGATCTGGGCAGACGTTTTTTGAAGTACAACAAATAGCGATAAAGCTGTAAAAATCTTTTTCATAATAGGTTTCAATTCAGATATGGATACTTTATTTTTTAAGGATTGGGTAAGTTGCGGTTTCGCCATTTTCAAACTGCAGCTGTACATGATAGCTACCTGCCGGTAGTTTGGATAGATCTAACTGGTGCGACAGGCTATGTGCCACCTGCTCGCTTTTTATCAAACTGCCGCGGGCGTCATATACTTTTACCTGTGTAAGTGGCAGCTGCACGGATTGTATACGTACCGCACTTACCACAGGGTTCGGATAGAGTGTTGCTTGTACAGCACCTGGCAGCGCCGTAATTGAAACCACTTTGGAGTAATTATACTGGTCATTACGGTCAACCTGCTTGATCCGGTAATAGGCTTTGGCTGCAGTTGTTGTTGCATCTACCTGGCTATATGAATGCTCCCCTTTTACATTGTAGGCCGTTACGGGCTGGCCTACCTGCTGCCAGCGCAGTCCATCATCACTCTTTTCTACCAGGAAGTAAGCTGTGTTTTCTTCATCATGGGTTTGCCAGGTAATCTGTGCACCCGAAGCCTGGCGGTAAGCCGTTACTGCGCCCCACTGTAAGGGTAGGGGTATCAGGAAATGCGCCAGCGTTAGTTCATTAAGATTGAGCCCGCTGATAGCAGCTGTAGTTACCTGGTTAGCCGCAGCGTTTCGTATTACATTATTGGGAATAGGCATCCAGTTTGTGCCATTGTAAACGTTCAGCGTTAGAGCGTTTTCGGGTATGCCATTCAGTTCTCCATCTTCGTAAAAGATGGTGATCTCTCCACTAAAGGGAGCTGTGGTTGCTCCCAATTGAAAAACCCGGCTGATATAGGGGTTCTGAGCAGGGTGGAAAATGGTGGTGGTCCTAACTACATTGTTGGTGCCGGTTATAACAAACGCTGAAGAAGGCTTTAATCCCAGTTGATCAATAGCCACTTCATTGCTTGGTGATATATACAAAGAAGTGCCCGAGGAAATATAAAGGCCCGCTTGACTATAACTGTTTACATGGATCAGCGTCAGGCAACAGCAACTCAAAAGATATTTTATCACAGTAACTGGATTTACTTTACAACAACTTCAATAAGGCTAATGGCTTATATTAATGGGTCAACACTTTTTTATTCGTATTGCATAAATGCAATGCTTATCTACTCATAAATGGTTAAGTGCTATGATCTTTGTTAGGTGCTGAATAGTACAGAGGCAGATACGCTTCTAAAGTGAAGAGCAAAACTATTTTACAGAGGATACTTTCTTCTTAGTAGTACTACTGAAGTATATAAATAGGTTTTAGATAAGCGTATCTATAACAGCCATATAACTTTAATCAAATGAAAGCCTGCTTCCGATTGTTGATACTCTTTTTAGTATAAAATTGTACCTGCTAATACGTGCCCATGTCTCACTTTCAATTGGCATAAGGGTATTTATAGTCTGTTTTATTTTCTAAGGGAAAGCTGCCTGGCTTTTAGCGCTTCCTTGAGTTTAGGAAGTGAGCCAGGGGCCATGCCATTCAGTTGTAAGAGTTCTGCCTCACTATATTGCGTCAGCTGTTCTAAAGCTGTAATGCCCTTGTTTTCTAAAGCTCTTCTGGCAGGAGCGGCCAATTGGGCAAGAAATCCTTCTTTGGTTTTGCGTTCTTGCTCACAAAGGGGATAAGTAGGGCAGTCGCTACTTTTATAAAACTGGTGTCCGTTTGTGCATGTTTTTAAACCTTGTTCATAACCCGTATAAAGATAGTATGCCGCTTAACGCAGTAGTGGCAATTCTCTTTACTTCTTCGTAACTTATATGAAAACAAGAAGTATGAAAAAGATCCTTTTTAGTCTTGTAGTAGTTATTCTTTGTTTTTCCGCTTTTACAACCACTGCACAGACTTCCGCATCCAAGATCAACTATGCTAATCAAAACTTGAAATCCGCTCTTGCAGGTGCCTGGCAATCAACTGATGGTACTGAGTTTGCCATGATGAATGAAGATGGCTTTTTTTCTTCGATAAGCAAGGACTCGACAGGCATGTGGGCGTCTACGTATGCTGGTACGTACACCGTTGACAATGCCAACACGCTCACCTTTAAAGTCATGTACTCCTCTCATCCGGATCATGTAGGTGCACTGCATACGGTGGAGTATGAGGTGAAGGGCGATAACCTAACCATCAAGTGGTTTAAGAAACTGGTAGACGCCAAAGAAGGTGATATTACTGCTCGAATGCCTAAAGGGCAGCAAACAATGTATATGCGGGCTAAGAAGTAAAGCAACTTCTTAGTGCTGATAATTATGCTTTTTTAGCAGGTACTGGGTTATTGTAAAATATGTAGCCGAATAGTATGGCAAATAAGGTATAAACGCCAGTCAATAGTTGAATGGTGATAGGAAGGCTAGTATTATTAAATACCAGTTTGATCAAGGCCAGTCCACCTACCAAAAAATGGGTCAGGTTGGCAATGCTAATGGGACGGTTATAAATGCCACCAATAACACTGTCTTTGGCCATCCAGTTGAGTGTGGCAAAAGCAAAATACAGGGCGCCTAATACCTGAAAGGTTAGCTGGTTGGTTTTTGAAACGCTGGACTCTATATAGCCCGCTATTTCGGCTGGGAAGAAAGTGAGGGTAAGTCCTATAGCGGCAAGTATAATGGCACTAGCGGTCATCACCAGCTTGGTATTGATTCTCATAGCACGTAGTTGATTGGTTACAAAGATAGGGGTAACCGTGAGGTGGTTCCAGAAGTATCTCCTCTGTATGTCGGCTGCACATGCCGTGTCCCAATGCACGCTGGATCGGCATTGGAGTGACTGCGGGACAGCAGCGGTTGCAAAGATCGGGAGCGACTCATCCATTGTAATACTGCGTGTGATTGAGTAGTTTCATATTTCTTCAACCTTGTTTCGGAAACAACAACTGCTGCTCTCTTGAAATACTTCAACTAGATTATTTCTTTAAAAAATATTTATTATGAAAACCTTGCATTGTGCTGATGCTGGTTTTGACTGTAAGGCCGTTATTCATGCGGATACAGAAGAAGAAGTGTTAACTCAAGCTACTGAACATGCACGTGAAGTGCATGGGGTAGAAGTAACGCCTGAAATGGCCGAACAATTGAGAACGCTGATTAAGGAAGAGTGAAACTCGTGTGATCTCCTGTTTATAAGAATTCGATTTTGTAGTCTTCTGCTACACATTCAAATGTATTGTCTTTGAAAAAAATAGGTAGTGGCTTAGTTTGTCGCTGTTAGGTTGGCTAATTAGTGTTTCGTATTTGATTGGAAAGTCTGCACTCCAATCATTATTTAATTTATAAAACTTACCCCAAGGCAGCTCTTCGTTTGTGTATCGGTACTTATTCATAAAATAGCCTTCATCATTCATTGTGTTGAAGGAATATTTATGACAATTAAAGAACGTGAGTCTGGCTTTATCACCTTCTTGAAAGTTATTGAACTGAAAGCTGTTTAAATAAAACTCAATGATTACAGAATATTGGTCAACTAAAAGAAATACTTGAGGGTCATTGGGTTCTGCGTTCCAATCTTTATTAAGCTGAGTGTAAGTCATAAAATGCCTCTTACTAAGGTAGGTGTTATGTCTGAGTGTTATCCATCACTCTGTTTCCCACTTATTTTCAACACCTGCCAAAGGGAATATCCCAGACAATCGGATATTTGTACTATGAACACAAACAACGCTACCGCCTCCAAGCTGGTTTACAACTTCAACTCTGGTCCTTCTGTATTACCCAAAGAAGTATTTGCAGCGGCCAGTCAGGCTGTTTTGGACTTTAATGGAACAGGTCTTTCCATCCTAGAGATCGGACACCGCACTCCAGTTTTCCAGGCCGTGCTGGATGAAGCCGTTACCTTATTAAAAGACTTGATGGCATTGGATAGCGATCATGAAGTGTTGTTTCTGCACGGGGGGGCCTCCACACAGTTCTTCCAGGTACCAATGAATCTACTGGATGAAAAAGCAAAGGCTGCCTATACTGATACAGGTGTATTTGCCAATAAGGCACTGAAAGAGGCAAAGCTGTTTGGTACTGTAGATGTAGTGTGTAGTTCTAAAGAAGCCAATTATACGTACCTGCCCAAAGCGTTTTCGGTAGATCCGCAGTCATCCTACATCCACATTACTTCCAACAATACCATTTATGGTACGCAGTGGCAAGATATGTCGGTGTTGTATGAGAAAGGCGTGCCTCTGGTAGCCGATATGAGTTCCGACATCTTGAGTCGTCAGTTGGATTTTAACCGTTTTGACCTCATCTATGCAGGTGCGCAGAAGAATATTGGGGCAGCCGGTGTGAACTTGGTGGTTGTAAATAAAAATAGCTTAGGTAAAGTGAGTCGTGTATTGCCTACTATGATGGACTATCGCCATCACATAGAAGCAGGCTCTATGCTTAATACACCACCGGTGTTTGCCATTTATGTATGTATGCTTACCCTTCGTTGGTTAAAGAATATGGGTGGTATTGCGGCCATTGAAGTGGAGAATAATAAAAAGGCAGCATTGATGTATGAAACCATTGATGCCCTGCCCCTATATAAAGGCACTGTAGTTAAAGAAGACCGCAGTAGGATGAACGCCTGTTTTGTCATTGAAGACAAGCAAGTGGAAGAGGAGTTCCTCGCACTTTGCAAAGCAGAAGGTATGGTAGGCGTGAAAGGACACCGCAGCGTAGGTGGCTTCCGTGTATCCATGTACAACGCCATGCCATACGAAGGTGTTGCGGCCTTAGCCGATCTGATGAAGTATTTTGCTAATAAAAAAGGGTAACTAACTTAAAGCTGCAAGCTGCACGCAGAGTGCGCTTCGCGCAGTTTTGTTTCTCGCAGAGGCGCTGGGGACGCGGAGAAAAGGTTTCGCACAGAGGAAAGGAGAAAAGGAGAAGGGTTTCACGCAAAGGCGTGAAGTTTCAAAGACGCTAAGAAGTGATTTACTATAAATAGAAAAGCACTCCACATTTAAGGAGTGCTTTTCTATTTATAGTGCTTTTTATTCTTTGCGTTTTCTTCTCCGCGTCTCTGCGCCTCTGCGAGAAAACAGCTGCTTGCAGCGTGCAGCGCTTCTCTTCTAGCTTCTATACGGCAGCTTGCGCGCAATCCAGTTGCTGTAGTATTCTACAAGGTCGTCGGTACCCTTAGGAAGGTCAGAACCACCTTGGCGAAAGGTTTTCCAAAGTAACTTACCGTCTTTAGCATTGTACAGGGAACTATTCAGGTTAATATCGGCAGCATTCATGCCCAGGGGTGAGCCCAGTGTGCCGGACTTGCTAACAACATTTAATAGGATCTGACCGGCCTTTAAGCCATAGGCCACACCATCGCTAAAGTTCTTGTCCTTTTCCAGCGTGGTCATTAATACAGCATCCACACCCAGTAGCTTGGCAACCTCCTCAGGTCGTTTGGTATAGAGCTCGTCAAGTGTAAGCCCCGATTCGGTTAGTAATGCATTGGTACGTTGTGAGCCCTGAAAAGAGATCATTGGGCCTTTTCGGTTTTTGCTGGTTTGGCGTAGGCTATAGCTCAATAATGATTCCTGGAAGGCATAGGCCCATTTCTCATTAGCGGCTTTGATGTCTTCAACGGTCTCTTTCTTACCTACATGGCCGGTTTGGGTAATGTGGAAGGGGAGAATGGCTACCGTGTGGTGTGTGGCGGCCTGGTTGGCAAAGTCGGACGACTTATACACGTTTCGGTTGGTGCCACAAGAAAACAATGCAATAGAAAAGATAATAAGTAAAGATGTTCTCATAAAGTTCGTTTTGATTAATACAACAAAACAAATAGCTACCCTTATGACTTTCTGTTAAGAACTCTGGAATTAAGAATTCATTAGCAAAAGGTCATAGTCCTTACTTTTGCGTATGGCTAGTATAAAACCCTTTAGAGCGCTGCGTCCTCATGTGGAGAATGCAGAACAGGTGGCTTCCCGTCCCTATGATGTATTGAACTCAGAAGAGGCCCGCAAAGAAGCGGCCCATAACCTGCTGTCGTTTCTGCACGTTACCAAGGCGGAAATAGACCTGCCGGCCGATGTTGATATTCATACCGAGCAGGTATACCAGAAAGCAAAAGCCAACCTGGATGCGTTTAGAGAGCGAAATATCTTGTTTCAGGACGAAAAACCTTGTTACTACATCTACGAGCTGGCTTGGAAAGGTCGCACGCAAACCGGCTTAGTGTGCGTGTCGTCGGTAGCTGATTATTTCAATGATGTCATCAAGAAGCACGAGTTTACCCGCCCTGAGAAAGAAAAGGATCGCATAGACCATATGTTCACCACGCGTGCACAAACTGGTAATGTCTTCCTGGCTTGCAAAGCCATCAAGGAACTGAACGACGTATTTGAACATTGGAAAAAACACCACGATGCCGTTTATTATTTTACAGCACCAGATGGTGTAACCCATAGCGTGTGGGTAGTAGATGCCACTGCAACCATTGATGTGATTACCGAATTGTTTAAAGATAAAATACCTTTTACCTATATAGCGGATGGCCATCACCGTGCGGCTTCTGCTGCCAAAATAAGCCAGCAGCTACCAGACAGTGAAGATGCCAAGTACTTCCTGACCACTATCTTCCCGGCCGACCAACTGGCTATTCTGGATTACAACCGAGTGGTAAAAGACCTGAACGGCTTGAATGAAGAAACCTTCTTGCAACAGTTGGAACAGGAATTCACTATTGAGAAATCGAACGAGCCCGTAAAACCTACCTTCTTTCACCAGTTTGGCATGTTCCTGAACGGGCAGTGGTATAAGCTGACAGCCAAGGAAGGAACCTTTAAGAAAGATCCCATTGGCGTGCTGGATGTAACCATACTGCAGGAAAATATTTTGGAAAAATTCCTAGGTGTAGGCGACCCGCGTGTAGACAAGCGTATTGACTTTGTAGGCGGTATCAGGGGATTGAGCGAACTGGAAAAGCGCGTAAATAGCGGCGACATGCAACTGGCATTCAGTTTGTATCCAGTGAGCATCCAACAGCTTTTTGATATTGCAGATAGCGGAAATGTGATGCCTCCCAAGAGCACCTGGTTTGAGCCAAAGCTCCGCGATGGTCTATTGACCCATTTAATTTAAAACGGATAAAGTATTGTTATTTTGCGGGGAGACGTGACAGGCGTCTCCTTTTCTTTTTATTTTGGCTGCGTTAAGCAGGCATCGAAAGTGAAAATGGAGAAAGCCTAATAGAACAAACGAAACTGGATGAAAAAACTTTTCTTTTTACTGGCAGTGGCAGCTGCCTTACAAGTTGAAGCTCAGGAGCAAACCGCACAGGAAACCGCGCGCACCTTTATGCGCTCCGGCGATTTTGATAATGCCATATTGGTACTTAACCGGGCCTTACAGAGTGAGCCTAAAAACCTGGAGCTCCAAAAAGAGCTGATCATGGCCTACTACTACAAGCGCGACTATGTAAAGGCTTTGGAAGGCGTAAAGGTTATAATGGAATACGATTCCCTGGATGTGGTAAGCTACCAGATAGCCGGTAATGTATACAAAGCGCTGGAAGAAGTAAAGCTGGCCGACAAGATGTACAAAAAAGCCTTGAAGCAATACCCTAAGAGCGGTGCTTTATACAGCGAGTATGGTGAGTTGCTGACGGCCACTCAAAACAAAGACGCTATCAAGTACTGGGAGAAAGGCATACAGGAAGATCCTTCATTTGCCGGTAACTACTACAATGCCGCCCTGTATTATTCGAATGCGGGAGATAAAGTATGGCCCCTGGTATACGGCGAGATCTTTGTGAACATGGAAAGCCTGACAGAGCGGGCTACCGCTATGAAAGGCTTATTATTGGAAAATTATAAGAAGCTTTTTGCTAATTCGGAAATAGTAAAGGAAGGCGACAAGCTAAAGAATGATTTTTCCAAAGCGTTTTTACAGACCATGGATAAACAATCGCCGATGGCCAACCATGGTATTACTACCGAAACGCTGACCATGATCCGTACACGCTTCATATTGGAATGGTATAAAACCTATGGCACCAAATTTCCATTCCGCCTGTTTGATTACCAGCAGCAGTTGATCAGAGAGGGGATGTTTGAAGCTTACAATCAGTGGCTGTTTGGTACCGTAGAAAACCTGCCAGCCTATGAAAACTGGACCAAAACGCATAGCGAAGCCTATAATAAATTTACCTCCTTTCAAAAAGGCCGCATATTTAAAATGCCTGCCGGACAATATTACCAAAGTCTTTAAGCAATAATATTCAGAAGCCCCGTTAGGGGCTTTTTTATTGGTCTGAACCGGGATTTGGGTAGATTAAGGGATTAGGAAGCGAAAAGCAATGATTATTCATCATTGAGCATTAAACATTCCCTTCCTTCTACCTTCATCATTCCTTGTTCCTTGTTCAATATTCTTCTCCTTTTCTCCTTTCCTCTGTGCGAAACACTGCTCTCTCATAATATTTTCATATCTATGCTGAATAAGCTAAATTGTAGTGCTGAAGCAAAACGACTTGCATATGACTAAACCGCACCGGTTGTTTGATTGCCTCGATAAGTTATTGAAAGAAATGCCCAATAATCCATTGTTGGTTGCCAAAGAAGGCGGACAGTGGAAGCCTTATACCACCAGCGAGGTGGCTGATACTGTAGAGAAGCTATGTGCTGGCTTAATATCCTTAGGCGTTAGCTGCCACGATATGTCGGTAGAGAAAAGAGATAAGATCGCTATTCTTTCCAAGAACCGGCCGGAATGGGTTATGTTGGACCTGGCGGTACAAAAAATAGGAGCCATATTGGTACCTGTTTATCCAACTATACATATTAACGACCTGGAGTTTGTGCTGAATGATGCAGAAGTAAAGTATGTGTTTGTGAATGACGAAGAGCTGTTTCATAAAGTAGAAGTGGTACGACCTAAAGTAGGCAGTCTAAAAGGTATTTACAGCTTTGAGCAGGTGGCAGGGTGTCAACATTGGAAAACGCTATTAACAGCGGGGCGTCAAGATCATTTCCAGCAAATCGAAATTTATGCAGAGAAAATTTACACGGAAGACCTGTTTACTATTATTTATACATCTGGAACTACAGGAACACCTAAAGGTGTGATGCTCTCGCATCATAATATTCTTTCCAATGTGATGGCGAGCTTACCGTGTTTTCCGGTAGGCGATCTGAAAAAAGCATTGAGCTTTTTGCCGCTGAACCACATCTTTGAGCGGATGGTTACTTACATCTACCTGTTTTGTGGAACAACCATTTATTATGCAGAGAGCTTGGATACTATTGGTGAAAACCTGAAAGAGGTAAAACCAAATTTGTTCACTACCGTGCCGCGCCTGCTGGAAAAAGTATATGACAAGATCATGCAGAAAGGTGCTGAACTAACAGGCACTAAACGTAAGTTATTTTTCTGGGCACATGACTTAGCAGAACGTTTTGAAATCAATAAGAATCAAGGTCTATGGTATAACATCCAGTTACGCTTGGCCAACAAACTAATATTCAGTAAATGGCGCGAAGCGCTGGGTGGCAATTTGTGTAGCATTGTTACGGGTGGTGCTGCCTGCCAGGTGCGTCTCATACGCATTTTTACAGCGGCACGCATTCCTATAATGGAAGGGTATGGATTAACCGAAACCTCTCCGGTGATTGCTGTGAACCGCTTTGAAGAATCGGGTCGTATGTTCGGAACCGTTGGTCCCCTACTTAATAATGTAGAAGTAAAGATTGCAGAGGATGGCGAGATCTTATGCAAGGGGCCAAACGTGATGATGGGTTATTATAAACGAGATGATCTTACTGTTGAGGCCATAAAAGATGGCTGGTATTATACTGGCGATATTGGTACCATGGTCGATGGCCGATTTTTGAAGATCACCGACCGAAAAAAGGAATTGTTTAAAACCAGTGGTGGCAAATACGTAGCTCCCTTACCGATAGAAAACAAATTAAAAGAGTCGCCCTTTATTGAACAAGTGATGGTGGTAGGACCCGAGCGGAAGTTTGTTGGAGCTCTTATTATTCCGGCCTTCCCTAATCTGCGCGACTGGTGTCGTCAGCAAGGTATTAAAGACGGCAGCAATGAAGAGTTGATTCGTCAGCCTAAAGTGCAGGAGTTTTATAAAGAGTTAACGGAGAGCTTTAATAAATTCTTCAACCAGGTAGAACAAGTAAAACGATTTGAGTTATTACCGAATGATTGGACTGTAGAAACAGGAGAAATGACGCCTAAGCTTTCCTTAAAACGGAAAGTGGTCATGGAGAAATATAAGGATGCCATTAATCGCATCTACGCTTAGAAAAAAAGCTCTGCACCAGCAGAGCTTTTTTTCTTTTTATGTTAAGGTAAATCTCTTGTACGGTCAGGCGTGTCTGTTTCATTATCTGGTGTTTCTTTTACCTGGGGAGGCTCACTATTGGGATGGGGGTTATGACTAACACCTTCTGTATTCAGGTTATCACTATATTCCTCCTGATGCTTAAGCATTGTATCTACTTCAGTTGGTTTTGGATATGACTCTGGACGGTCGTTTTTTTTATCGGTATTCATACTAATTGATTTTAAAGTTTATGAATGAGAAAAACAAGACGCCCTGTTTCATGCAGGGCGTCTTGTTTTCATTGATGATTCAATGGCTTTGTTTTATACCAAAAATCAAGGTATTACATACCACCTTCTCCGCGAGTGCTGCTCTTGTCACTGCTGCTCTGATCACCACGACCAGACTGGCCACCGCTTTGAGAAGAACCGCCACGTCCTGCATCACCACTGCTTAGTTGATCGCCAGAGCTGATGTTGCTGCTAGTGCTTTGGCTTTGACCACCCAAGCTTTCATTACTACGCTGAGAGCTGCTTTGTGAGCCCGTTCCAGACTGTGATCCTGATGTGTTTGATTGGTTACCAGTGTTCTGGTTTTGATCTTGCATACCTTGGTTTCTTTGTTCTTCTGCCATAACTGTAATTTTTAAAGGTTAAGAAATGTTTTAAGAGTTGCGTTTACTTGTATAAACATTATGCCTAATTGTTTTATGCCATTGTTTTTCTTAATGAAGAGAAGAGTAGCTTAAAAGCGTACTGGTTATTGGGGAACTTCATCAACAACCCAAATGTGGCATAAATGCAAAATCCTTACAAGCACAGCGATACCGCCTGCTGTAAGGATTTTGCGTGTCTATGGTGTTAACCTATCCTTCTGAAACCTGGCCGTCGTAATCGCTGCCGGTGACACTACGTTTGGTAGTGATACCTGAACCTTTGTTGGCTCTTGTAGTATTACCTGTAGCATGGCGAAGTGCATTGGAGCCCATATCAGTAGTGCCACCTCTGTTCGCTGAGGCATTCTGGTGGTCGCTATTACTACTGGTTAGATCACTATCGGGCATGATCCGACGATTTTTCTTGTTTTCGTTTCCTTGATTTCTATCTCTGTTTTGACCTTTTACATTCTCTGCCATAACACACAATTTTTAAGATTAAAAATTCATACTACCACGTAACTATTATCATGAGCGATCTCTTTCAGAATCCTGCTCAGGACTATAGTAGTCTGCGCCATAATCATAACTTCTGCCGCTACTTACATTCTTGTCGCGCAAATTTTGAACAGGTTGCTGGTTGGCTGTATTCAGACTTTCATTGTTCACTTGTTCCTGGTTCATGTCCTTATTGTTTTGGTCTCTTTCAGGGCCTTGTTGTTGTGGGCCCTTGTTTTGTTGATTGTTTTGCATATACAACATTTTATAACTGTAAAGACTCGAAAAACGTGCCGCAACGGCGAAGCCATGTGTATTCTTGTCCGTTTTAATAAAGTGGTTTTGTTGTTGAAGCTTTACTGCATTCTCTATAAATTGGTGGAATATTTAGTCAACTGATGAGAGGTCTGTTTGTTCTAATTACTTTCTGTTTGTTTTCTCTGTCCCTAAGTGCCCAGATCGAGTATCCTATATTTAAGGACACTGCTACCTTTCAGGCTGAGGATAGTGGAAAGCTCAGCCTGCAAATCGATAATTTCAATTACCTGCGCAATTATGAATACTTTGGCGATATACCGCTGGGCTATACACTGATCGGGTATCAATTCATGCCGCAGTTGAAGTACCAGCTCAATAAATACTTCCAACTAAAAGGGGGGATCTTTTTACGGCGAGAATTTGGGCATAAAGGATTTTACCAGTTTGCTCCTGTGTTAACTGCCAAGTATCAGAAAAAAGGATTTTCACTGTTAATAGGTACACTGGAAGGTGCGTTGAACCATCGTTTTATTGAGCCTATTTATGATGTAGAAAATGTTATTACCCATCGCTTGGAACAGGGGGTACAGGTACTATTAAATAAAAAGCATTTGTGGTTGGACTGGTATGTGGATTGGAAAAAAGCCATTGAGCAGAACTCACCTTACCGCGAAGAGCTTACTTTGGCAGCTAGCAGTCGTGTTAAACTCATCAATACCAGTAAGCTTGCAGTAGAGTTGCCTTTACAGTTCATGATGGCACATAAAGGAGGGCAAATAGATGCATCGGGTTTGCCGCTGGAATCATTAATTAATTCAGCTGTAGGAGCGTCAGTTACAGTGCCAACAAATGGCCCTTTTCTAAAGGCCGTACGTACAGAGCACTATATGGCTTTTTATAGAGATATTTCAGGCGCCAAGAAGCAATTATATGCTAACGGAAAAGGGTGGTACTCTTCGCTATTGTTTAAAACCAAATGGGTTGATATCGATGCGCGTTATTGGAAGGGAAATCAGTTTTATGGACCTAACGGTGGCGCTCTGTTTAGTTCTATTTCACAAAAGATAGCGGGCTATGGCGAAGAAAACCGGGAGTTGCTTTTTTTAAGTTTGATCTATGACCGGCAGTTGTTTCCCAACCTGAATGTAGATGTTCGGTTTGAGCCCTATTATGATGTTCGAAACAAGCTGACGGAATACTCGTATTCTCTTTTCTTGCGTTTTAATAAAGACTTTTTTCTAAAGCGTATCAAATAATAAGCACAAGTAAAGACGGCCTGTTGCAGTGATGGAACAGGCCGTCTTTAAGTTTATTGCGTTAATTGGGCTTCTGAAGTAATCGTAGCCTTCAGAAGTTTAGAGATAGGACAGTTTTCTTCAGCGTTCTTTACACACTCCTGCCATTTGGCTTCATCAATATTAGGCACACGTCCTTTTACGGTCAAATGCGATTTGGTAACTGTGCCATTTTCAAAGGTTATTTCACACTTTGTTTCTAAGTTGTCGGCAGTAAAACCGGCTTCATTTAAAACAAAGCTTAGCTTCATTGTAAAACATCCGGCGTGAGCCGCTGCTACCAGTTCCTCAGGGTTAGTGCCTTTGCCTTCTGCAAAACGAGAGTTGAAAGAATATTGTGTTTGCTCTAAAACACCACTTTGGGTAGTTAAATGTCCATTGCCTTCTTTTCCAGAGCCATTCCAAACGGCTGTTGCATTACGAAGCATACTATATAATTTTTGAGTTAAGGAGCTTAAAGTTAAGCGGTTTATACATCAATTAAAAAGAGTAGTACCGTATTGTCGATTTAAGGCTGTTAAATAAATAGAAGAATTTATTTCTGGAGATAATAATATGCCGGCTGTCTTGAAGAAAGAGGCTAACGCTATTGGCAATTGGTAACAATTTCTTTATTGTCTGGTAACATTGGCGTAAGATAGAATTGAGTGTTTTGTATCTACAAAGAAATAGGTATGCAAGCCATAAAAAGACACTTGGCCTTTTATCGTGGTAAGATCACCATCTTGCCCATTTCATCTGTTACATTTCGATTGTGGTTTAGCCTGGGTATTTTTTTTACTGCATTTATTGCACTTATTCATTTCTTCAAACAGGTATTTAGTCATTGTGCCTTTTAACAAAGAGTTTGGTAGTAAACAATTTGTGGTATGATTGATAAGTTGTCTGTGTCGCAGATTGATTATTCTCAAGAGCAGGAAAACAAACTGCTGCTTAATGGTCAGTCATTCAAAATGGTAACACGTGGCTTTTTTACCAAGCATCAATGCTTGATAAATGCCGACAATAAAATTTGGTTAACCATTAAGAAAAAGAGCAGCAAAGATTTTCTTTTGGTATTTAGTAGTGGTGCTAAATATCAATTGGAAGTTTTGACGTACACCGATTTAACCTGTGTCTACTATGATAGAGAGGATACAGAATTATTCCGACTTACACAACCGGCTTTTTTGCCAGATGCTATTTTTTTATTGATTTCTGAAGACTGTATGCCGGAAGAGGAATTTACCACAATGGTAGCCTGGGGTTTTTATTTCTGTAGGCACTACAATGAAAAAAGAAAGTATAAGCCAGCAGCTTAATTGGTTTGATGATAATCAATATCCAGCCCACGTTTAGAATACTTTAAGAGGTTCTTTATACACTTCGGCATACAAATGGAGTTATAGTTTGTATGTTGATCAGTATTTTACATGGAAGTCAAATGGTGTTTGAGCAGTTGCTGATAGGTATTCTGGCTCTTAATGCCTTGATAATAGGGGTTTTAACCTTTGTGCCAAGCCTGCATGGGCGATTGGTGCAATGGATTTGGCCGAAACAATCCGGAAGAAATTAACATTCATTCATAAGCAGAAAAGCAGCGCCTTGGCGCTGCTTTTCTGCTTTAATTATAAGTCGTCGAAGCTATTTTTTTACTAGCTTGAAGGTTTGTGTAACTGTATTGGTTGGTTTGGACTTAGAAGTTACTGTAATGGTTACCGTCCCAATTTCGCCTGCCGGAATATTTGAAATGGTTACAGGAATAGAAGTAGTACTTGGATCGAACGTGTAATCATTGGGGGCTATAATATTGCCATTAAGATCGCGTGTAAACTTAACTTTAACATCTACACCCCGTGCTGGCACTGCACTTTTAATCACTATATTAAAGTTGTAAGTGGCGCCTGTAACTTTTACAGGAGTAGTACTGCTACCCGGGTCCGGGTCAATGGCTATTACAAGGTTTTCTTCTGTCGTGGAGCCGCCGCCACCACCGCCACCACCGCTACTGGGTTTAGAGCAAGCCGCAATGGCCAGGGCAAAGAAAAAAAGAACAACAACGGATCGGATTAGTGTTTTCATAAACAAGTTTAGTATTGGATTTGTGTTTAATCTATTTTGTAATAAAGCAATATACGACAATGTATGAACTAATGCTTAAGCCTTAGTGCAGGCCAAACGCAGTTCTTTTCTCAAATCACAAATAATAGTAATCGCTGCTAGCTACTCTGTTTCCTTACATATTTAGTAAGTATGACAATAACCTGCCCTTCAATTTTACCTTCTATCTGTTCTGTGTTGTTTTCTACAAGGCGGATATTTTTTACTACAGTTCCCATTTTGGCATTCAGGGTAGAGCCTTTTACATCCAATGATTTGGTTAAAACTACCGTGTCGCCCTGTTGCAATATATTGCCATTGGCATCTCGGTGCAGATCTACACTGGCATCTGCTTCATGATCGCCGGTAGCCTTCGCCCATGCCAGTCGGTCATCATCCAGGTAAAGCATGTCCAAGCTATCGGCAGCCCAGCTTTCATTACGTAACCGGTTTAGCATACGCCAAGCCATTACTTGTATACCCGGCACCTCGCTCCACATACGATCTGTAAGCCCTTGCCAATGTTTGCTATCTAACTCTTCCCGTTTTTCTATCTGCGCCCGACACTTAGCACATAAAATGATACAGTTGTCTTCAGTAGGCTGGTCTTGAGGTGGTACTTCATAGAGTTGTAAGTCATTGGTTGACCCGCATAGCTCACATTGATTTCCGCTACGTTGTAAAAGAACCTCTTCCAGCTTCATTATTTATTGATTGAGGCCGCAAAGGTAAGGCTTCTATGGTTGGCGTATGGGAATATAGAAACGGTTGTTGAAGCTGTGTTCTGCCTACTTCATAAGTAGTTTTAACTACCTATTAGTTTTTGTATCTTATACAAAAGATCACCTATTGTAAATAGTAAGGGCTAAACGCACAAAATAAATTGTCGGCCTGGTTTATAAACGCGTGAAAGCTTTTATCTAATAAAAGAAGCCGAAGAGTTTGAGTGATCTATCAGACTTTTTAGTTAGTAGAAATAATGGCAATGAAAGCAATAGTTAAAACGCTATATAATGCTCTTCCGTTCAAGCAGACTCTTTTTTCTGTACTAAAACAAGTATGGACCCCGAAGGAATCAGTTTTCAAACACTTGCATTTTAAAGGAGTGTTTACTGTTCCCATTGACGGCTCTACATCTTTTATGATAAACCACTACGGTTACCAGGTAGAAAACGACATCTTTTGGGCAGGTCTGACAAAAGGGTGGGAGAAGGAATCTTTAAAGCTTTGGATAAAACTGTGTGAGGAATGTGAAAGCATAATTGATATAGGAGCTAACACTGGCGTATATACTTTAACTGCTAAAGCGGTAAACCCATCTTCCAAGGTTTATGCATTTGAGCCCATAGAAAGAGTTTATAACAAACTGACCGCCAACATCAGGCTAAATAACTTTGATATTCTAGCAGTAAAAATGGCTGCATCAAACAAAGACGGGACAGCAATATTTTATGATACATCCACAGAGCATACCTATTCGGCGTCTGTTAACAGAAATCTTTTACTCTCTCAAACCTCCAGCATTATACAAACAACAATCGAAACGATTACGTTGAATTCATTTATTAAGCAGAATGGTATCACCCATATTGATTTACTTAAGATAGATGTTGAAACGCACGAGCCAGAAGTTTTACAGGGGTTCTCTGAGTATTTAGCTACGTTCCGACCTGCTATGTTGATTGAAATATTGACGGATGAAATTGGCAATAGGGTGCATAATATGTTACAGGGGCTTGACTATCTCTATTTCAATATTGATGAGAGTCTTGGTGCTCGTCAAGTGGAAAAAATAACAAAGACTAGGCATGACAATTATTTGATCTGCAATGCTGAAACCGCAAGAAGAATTGGACTGATAGAATAGGGCAGCAAAGCCTACTCCTTTTCCTCGTGTACTCAAAGTATAAAGATGATCCTGATTTTGACAGACAATGGTAACGCAGAGCTCTAACATTCGTACAAGAGCATGCGAAGCTGATACGTCTGGCAAGGAGAGATGTATCAAACAAATTGTTCTTTTCTTCCTTCATCATATACACCATCGGTTGACCAGCAAGAAAACTCTTCCTTTGATTTTATGTCTGCATTTTGCTTAACAATTCTTTCTCTTAAAACTACTTTCAGAGAACCGGGATTTGAATACTACCGAAACAGGTTGGTACAAAATTTATTCTTTACTCTGACATGAATGGGAAGCAAAATAAGGTTCTGCAGTTTTTCAAGAAGTTAGGCCCCGGTTTGGTTACGGGTGCTAGTGATGATGATCCTTCAGGTATTGCCACCTACTCGCAGGCAGGTGCAAAATTCGGTATTAATACATTATGGACGGCCCTTATCACTTTCCCCTTAATGGCGGCGGTACAGGAAATGTGTGCCCGCATTGGCCTGGTTACTTCGCAGGGACTTGCCAGTAACATTCGCAACCATTATCCTAAATGGGTAATGTATGTAATGATACTTTTCACTTTTCCAGCAACGATCCTGAATATCGGTGCAGATATTGCAGGCATGGGGGCCGTGGCCAACCTACTAATTCCAGCTATCCCTTCTTATTATTTTACAGTGGGCTTTACAGTTGCGCTGATGGTGCTAATTATTTATTTGCCCTATCAGAAAATAGCTGCTGTGCTAAAATACCTTTGTGCATTTCTTCTGCTGTATTTGATTGTTCCCTTTCTTTCTAAGCAAAACTGGTCAGACATTGCAAAGCACACGTTTATTCCCACTATTCGTTTCGACAAAGAGTTTATAAGCATTCTGGTAGCTATCCTTGGAACCACTATTTCTCCCTATTTATTTTTCTGGCAGGCAACAATGGTAGCAGAAGATGTAAATCATAAAAAGAGAAGGCTGGTAGTAAACAAAAAGGTGATCACAGATTTGGATATAGATGTGGATATGGGTATGTTTTTTTCTAACGTGGTTATGTTCTTTATTATACTCGCCACCGGTACTGTTTTATACAATGGCGGCATTCGGCAAATAGACACGGTGGAGCAGGCGGCAAAGGCATTGGAGCCACTGGCTGGTCAATTCTCTTACCTCCTTTTTGCTTTTGGTGTAATGGGAACAGGTTTTTTAGCTATACCTGTATTGAGTGGTAGCCTTTCTTATATTCTCTCTGAAACGTTTAAATGGAATGGTGGACTGGATAAAAAATTCTACCAGGCAAAGCCTTTTTATTTGGTAGTAATTTTTTCATTGCTGATCGGCTTGGCCATCAATTATATAGGTATCAGCCCCATAAAGGCTTTGATATATACAGCTATTTTATACGGAGTCACTTCGCCGGTACTCATTGCTGTTATTCTGCACATTGGTAACAATAAAAAAGTAATGGGAGAGTTTGCCAACCGCAAATGGTCGAACATTTTGGGTTTTGCTGCTTTAATTTTAATGACAATATCTGCTATTATGTTGTTATACTATCAGTTTAAAGGATAAAGAGATTTGGGCGGGACGACATATGTTTAGTAAAGTTTATTTGTGTTTGTTTCGTTAACAAACGATTTTTAGATAGGGCCCATTAAAAGAAAAGAGCCATGCAAGTAATAGACTTGAAAGGCTCTTTGTTGTTTCTGTGTAGCCCCGACAGGAATCGAACCTGTATCTAAAGTTTAGGAAACTTCTATTCTATCCATTGAACTACGGGGCCAACGTATACTGACCGCAATATTAATTTCTTTTTTGCAACTACCGTTTCGAAAAGCAGATTGTCGTTCATTATTCCGCTATTTTGCAAACCGTATGGCCGTACCTGCTACCAAACTAATATCCAAATTTGGGTTGCTGCTCATTGCTATCTACCTGTTCTTCTGCTACTTTATGGTAGAAATTGTAGCGCAATACATTCCAGTGGGTGCCGATACGGCTTTCTTGGGTATTAAACAGGAATACATCGATATACCGTTTTATCTGCCTGTATTTTATATCCATGTATTTACCGCTATACTAGCCTTGCCGTCAGGCTTCACACAGTTCTCCCGTTATATATTGAAACGCTGGCCTACTGTGCATAGGCTCAACGGGCGTGTGTATATCATTAGTATCCTATTACTAGGTGCGCCCTCTGGTTTTATTATTGGGCTTTATGCCAATGGCGGTCTCCCTTCACGTATTTCTTTCTGTTTGCTGGGTGTGCTGTGGATGTATTTTACCTGGCAGGCGTATGCGGAAGCACGCAAAAGAAACATCCAGCGACATAAAGCCTTTATGTATCGCAGTTTTGCGCTGACCCTTTCTGCAATTACTTTAAGGGCTTGGAAATATGTACTAATTGCTATCTTTCATCCACGTCCTATGGATGTATACCAACTGATCGCCTGGCTTGGGTGGGTGCCTAACCTGTTGATCGCAGAATACCTTTTAACACAAAAACGACCAAAATGAGACTAACTGCTCTATTCCTTGCATTGGTAGTGCTGGCCAGCTGTACCAACAGCAATTCTGCCAGCGCTGATCTGAAATCAAAGAAAAAGAATGTACCCAAAGAAGTGGTGGTGCCCGTAGTTAAATACGGCATAGAGGGCTACTATACGGGTGTACTTTCCGCCAAAGAATACAAAGAAAGTGTAGAAGGCATCGATAAACAGATCACTATATGTATCGACTCATTAAATGGCTATAATGTATATGGCTATAGCGTGGTGGCAGGTAACAAGCGCCCCTTCAAAGGAACGTACGAAGAGCGAGATGATCAATTTGTGATCACCGCTAAAGAACCGGGTTCTGATAAAACAGACGGTCGTTTCTCCTTTTCTGTTCATCCCAAAAAGAAAGTATTGGAAGGTTCTTGGAAGGCTAATAATGCCACATTAAATGTTACTGAGAGTGAATTTAAGTTGGAGCAGCGTCCATTTAAATATAGCCAGCATTTAGAAATACCGGAGTCTATGGCTGGAGTGCCGCTGCCGGGTAGCTATAATGAAGAAACAGAAGAGTCAGAAGCTCTAACCGCTGATATTGTAATGATAAATGCTTCCCAGGCGTTGTTAAAAGCCAAAGACGTAGAAAATATGTATAAGGCTGATCTTGAGGTTGTCCGTAATGCTATTTATGCCCGCCATGGCTACTCTTTTAAGAATGCCCGCATGCGGGTGTTGTTTGATAATAATGTGTCTTGGTACATGCCCCTGTTTACGGATGTTACGCCTTACCTGACCGAAGTAGAAAAAAAGAATATTGCCCTGATCAAGCGTTATGAGGCGCATGCGGCTAAATACTACGACGCTTTTGGAAGGTAGGTATAGTATCGAAGGTCTTTAACAAGGTTTTTTAGCAGGTCAAACGGCTACAACTGCCTATCTTTGCAGCCTTTCAAGGAAAACCACATGAAGTTCTACAATATTGTAATAAAATACCGCCTTCTCATTGGCCTGGCCCTATTGGCACTGGGTGTTCTTGTAAATGTCAATGCCGGCTTCTGGCCTGCCTTCACGCTGTATTTGATCGGCGCTATCTTAATTGCCGGACACTTTTTCTTTGGTCCGCTTCGTTTGATCCAGGAGCACTTGGAAGCAGGTAACATGGAGGAAGCACAAAAGGTATTGAACTCGGTTAAATACCCCAACCTGCTGTATAAGCCCATCCGCTCTGTATACTACACGCTGAAGGGTAACCTGGCCATGATGAACCAGGACTTTGATACAGCGGAGAAGAGCATGAAGAAGGGGCTGGATTTGGGCATGCCGATGAAGGAAGCTGAAGGTGCCAGCATGTTGCAAATGGGTATGCTAGCCATGCAAAAGAATGACCTGAAAGGCGCTGAAAGCTATATCCGCGGTGCACTACGCAAAGGTTTACCGGATAAAGAAAACCAGGCAGCTGCTTACTTGCAAATGTGCTCACTGATGATGAACAAGCGCGAGTTCCGTGCCGCTAAGGATTTCTTCCGCAAAGCGAAAGCGCTGAAGCCTACTACGCCGCAGATTGTAGACCAGATCAAACAGATTGAAAAATATATTTCGCGTATACCGGGGTAAAAAGAACCCGGATTAACAGGAAAGAAAGGATTAAGAGGAGAATGTTGACAGGTTGACAAGTTAACGAGGATCATCCAACAAATTATAGATAGTAAAAAGCTGGCCTAAAAAGCCAGCTTTTATTTTTAAGTAAGATTGGTAAAAAGGGGGAGGCCTATGCACCATCTTTGTCAACTTGTTTACCTTCTCTATTTCTTCTCTAATCCTCCTTAATCTTATAATCTTAGTTCTATTCCCTTTCCTCCCTTTCCTCCCAATCCTATAAATCCTAGTTCTCCTTATCCATCCAGATAATAGAATTACCCGTTCCTTCTCGGTTTTGCTCCCAAAGTTTATTGACTGGATCTAGAATCCATTGACCATCTACAATAAACTTATACAAGTGCTTGCCGGCAGACAAATGAACCGGTACTACCCATTTATCTCCTTGCTTTTGTAAGGCTAGCGTGTTAGGGCTCCAGTCATTAAAGTCGCCAGCCAGGTAAACAGCTTTTGCATTCGGAAACCCTTTCAACTGAAATTGGTAATTGGGCGAAATGATGATGTACGAATTGCCTTTAGCATAATTAGTAGTTACTGTCATGGGGTTAGTAGGGTCTGCCATCCATTGGCCATCTACAATCAACTTATATTGATAATTGCCTGGACCTAGCACATAGGGCAACTCCCAGCCAGTAGCTGTTTTGGTCATGTACAATTCGTTCTCCCGCCATTTGTTGAAAGAGCCCGATAGTACTACTTGTTTGGCTTCCGTATAGCCATCTAGTTTGAATACATAAGGCTTGCCAATACGTATAACCGAATTATAATCGTTGTGCTCGTTCGGCAGGCGATCTTTATTGCCCGGGTCGGTCATCCATTGACCATCTACAATAAAGCGATAGGTATGGGTGCCCTGTGCCAGGTAAAGGGGTAGTTGCCAGCCTGTTTCTGTTTTAACCAAGGCCAGCTCCCGCTCAGCCCAATTGTTGAAGCTGCCTGCTAAGTATACGCGCTTGGCGTCAGTAAACCCATTTAATACAAATACAGTATTAGTGCGATAAAAGACAGAGTTGATATTGCCTTGACCATCCGCTTCTCGTAGTTGATTATCTGTATCTATTATCCAATCGCCATCAATGATAAACTTGTACCAATACTTACCAGCCCCTAGCTTAACCGGTACAATCCAGCCACCGTCGGTGCGTGTCATAGAGAGGGCATTATATTGCCAGTTGGTAAAACTGCCGGCTAGCTGCACACGTCTAGCATTTAGGTGGTCGAGCAGGAAGAAAGTAACTATAGAATCTTTTATGGTAAATGGGGCTTTATTACGGAAGCGATTATACCCAAACCGTATAGAACTGCTTACCGCTGGAAAGCGAGCTGAAAAGCTGGCTTGATTTTCCGCAAATATGATACGGTCGGCAGGGTTGGCTAAATTATCAGCACCCATTATAGGCTTACATATCGTAACGTGGTTAGGATCATTGGCTTCAATGGTCCAGCCTAGCTTTTGCAAAGAATCGGGCCGGGAAGTTTGAATAAAGTATTTAAGATCAAGATCGGCGAGGTTGTACTGAGTTATAAAGCTATCGAGTGTCGATTCCTTGATCTGCTTGTTTATCTCTATACACATCTGCCCATTCTTAATAAAGTATTTCTTCATTGGCGGCTGTGCCAATAAGGGCAGGAGGGGTAGTAGGGTAAACACAAACGTACACAGGTAATAGCGTACCCATTGCAATCGATTATGTCTGGTACTGATCATTTCCATATGTACATTTTCCGGGTTACAAAATTAAAACCTATTTTCTGTAGCGACAGAAACTCATAGCCTAACACACCATCGGCACAACCATTCAAAGAGAAACAGGTCTTCTCCATGTTGGTAATAATGATGGGTAAGGGAGCTATTTCCTGATTAGCAATTTGCAGGCCTTTTAAGATACCTGTAATAGCCTCTACCTTTTTATTGCCGGTGCCTAAGAGCAGGGTGCGTCCACTGATTTCTACCTGCTCAAAGATCTTATCGGGCAAGCGGCTATCTAGTAGGTTTGTTTCGGCACCACAGTCTACTACAAAGCGCAGCTTTTTGCCAGCCATTTCAGAAAAAGTAATGATCTTATTGTCTCTTAGGTCAAAGGGTATTGTGTTGTAGGTTGATTCATCTTTTAGTTGCTCATTTTTATAGGTGGCCGATTCTTTTCGTTTGATATGATGTAAGTAAATAACACTCTTCTCATAATCAATAATGAGTTCACATTGCTTGAATAGGTTTACGCCTATCAGGCCCAGTATTTTTACTCCCTTGCTATTCTCCAAATGTCCCAGGTTAATAAGATCCGATTCTACGCGGCTGTAATGGATGGTGCCTAATGAAAACTGCTTGATCAATGTGCGGTTTATAGCTGCTTCTGTACCCGTGCTGCCTGTTTGCAACTCATCGTGATGTTGTGTGGTGGCATAATCACGGAAGTAGGTAATATTCAGTATAAGGTTAGGAGCACCCGTATCTAATATAAAGTTGCCTACCAGGGTATCGATATGCGCTTTTATTAAGATCAAATTACCCGCTCTTGTAAATGGAATCACGCAAGAAGAGGTGTCGCTGCGTACAATTGGATCACTAATGGGATCTGTTGGTTTGAAGGGATTTAGTTGTAAAGAGGAATCGGGCCAACCGTTTTTATCTGCAATAGGAACGGCCATGGTCTTCCAGCTTGTAAGTATACAAGCTAGCAGCAATAAAGTGCTATGAAGACGCAGGCAGTTGCGAGCTGGCATGAAGATAAATTCGGTATAAAGAAAACGCATTCACAATGCTGTTGTATTACCGCTGCTCACATTTCACATTTTGAAAGCGAAGTTTATGTCGCAAAGAACTTTTCTACCTGTTGCTTGCGGTAGTTAAAGATGTGTGCCAATTGTTTCTTTACCATAGGTAATGCCAGATTACCCAAAAAGCCGAAGGGTAGTTGGTAGTGAATGATGTCTGTCATTTCTGTACCACCTGTAACGGATTTGAAATGATGCTGGTGATGCCATAGCGCATAAGGGCCACGGCGCTGCTCATCTACAAAAAAGCGCAAATGATCTACGTGTGTGATCTCTGTCATCCAGAACAGTGGAATACCCAGCAGCGGTTTTACCATATAGGTAATGATCTGGCCGGGATAAATGCTATCGCCATGTATTTCGTTGGTGAACTTCAGGTTGAGGTGTTCCGGGGTAATAGCGGCCAGGTTCTTAGGAAGCGAAAAGAATTGCCAGGCTTCTTCTACCGGTATGGGTAATACTTGTACTTGTTTTAATAAATGTACACGACTCATATGCTGCAATATTACAAATGGAGGCCCGTAATGGTTGATAAGTTGACAAGGAATGATGAAAGGAGAAGTTAGGAAATGGGCAAGATTCAACGCTCAATAATCGATTATCAATAATTAAAACTATTTGTACTTGTGGCCTAGTGCGGTGGCTAAGTCTTCCCTTCGGGAGGATTTAGGAGGGCCGCTTTCTCTACATCGGGTAACTTCTGGTTGTGTTCAGGTGATGCATAAACAACTGGGCACAAGCCAGTGCGTCGGAATGTGCATCATGATGTTTTAACTCAATGTTGTATTTCATGCAGAGGGTAGATAACTTGCCTTTGTATAATTTATAAGTGCAATGCGCTTTAAAAGAGGGTGCGGAAATGTGGTAGTGCTCTAATGTATGGATCAGGCAGCTTTTATCAAACCCTATGTTGTGCGCCACTACGTGTTGCCCGGCAATATAATGCTCCAGTGCAGGCCAAACCTTATCAAAAGACAGCGCATTGGCCGTCATAGCAGGCGTAATACCGTGGATACCGATATTAAAAGGATTGTATTCATTCTGAGGTGGGCGTACCAGTACATTGATCTGATCCACCACCTGACCTCTCATTACACGAACCAAACCTACCTGGCAGATGCTGTTGCGGTTGGCATTGGCGGTTTCAAAATCAATAGCAGTAAAGGCTTGTCTGGGCATTTCTATAGGTTGTGAAATGAAATAGGCCGGCAAAGATATAGCTAGGAGGGGTAAGGAGGGAAAAGAGATAATGAGGAGAGGAGAAAAGGAAGTAAAGTTTCAGGTAGCAGGTTTCTGGTTTTACCCTACTGTTTTCAAATTCTAAATTCCTCACCTATTGCTACTTACCGGGGAGTTACAGAGGACTAATAGAGGAGTTACAGGGGAGTTACAGAGAATATCCTCCTATATACCTTCACTAAACGTCCACTCCAGAGGCATCACTCCTCACTCATTACTATTGACTTTCTCTGCAGTGGAGTGTCTTCTGTCTACCGTGGACTTCTTCTCACAGCTCTTAGCTCAAAGCTCGAAGCTACTTTCCCGCTCACAACACCAGCACAGCATAAAACCACACCACGGTGCTTGCAAAAAGGAGAGAATCAAAGCGATCCAGGAAGCCCCCATGACCCGGCATGATGTTGCCACTGTCTTTTACCCCGGCCATGCGTTTGAGCTTGCTTTCAAACAGGTCGCCGTAGGTACCGGCAGTAGCGGCTAAGGCAGCAATAATAGCGGTATGAACAACCGGCAGGCGGCCGGTAAAGTGGGCAATCATGCTCATGACTACCACAGCCAGGATAGCGCCACCAACTGTGCCTTCCCAGGTTTTCTTGGGCGATACCTTGGAAAGCGGTGTTTTGCCAATGAGCGAGCCTACAATATAAGCCATGGTATCATTGATCCAGAGGGTAAAGATGGTGAGCAAAGGAAGTGTAAGTCCCAGTGTATTATAGCCTTCCTCACTCCAGCGGTTGCGCATATCTACCAGTAAGCCTAAGGATAGCGAGATATAGAGCAGACCCGCCAGCGAATAGCCGATGTTCTTTACAAAGAAGGCTCGGGCTGTAAAGAATTGCACTAGAGGAAACAGGAAAAGAAAAAACAGGCCCAGCCACCAAGCTACCTCGTTCAGCCGTACGCCACCTATTTGCAGCTCTGCATTGGTAAAATAGAGCATCAGCAGCCAGCCAGCGGCTATTACGCCCCAGCGGTGAAAGCCATTGATGTTATTGTAATCTGGGTTAAACTCGCCTACCAGTTTCTGGTACTCGATCCAGGCACCCCAGTGCACAATACTAAACAGCACAAAGAAGGACCAGGAATTCCAAAGCAGGCCTGCAGCCATTACCAATACAAAAACAATAGCAGTAAGAGCGCGTGTGCGGAAGGTTTGCCAGTTAAATGCCATGATTAGAAAGTAAAGTCTTGAGTTTCCATACGGTCGCCGGCGTATACACGTTCATACGAGTTCGCGGAGTTGTTTTTCATCCACCATAATAAGCCCCCCACAATAGCGGCACTGATCAGTGCGCCTACCCACAGGTAAGAGGTTGCAATCATAGGCGTATCGGCATCTGTTACCATTTTGGGGTTCATATAGGCCAGTACCAGTATTAAGCCATCATATACAAAATGAGCAATAATCGCCGGCCACAGACTGCCACTGTACCAGTAAATAGCACCCAACAAAATACCTAGTACAAAGCGGGGAATAAAGCCAAAGAATTGGAAATGGAAAAACGAGAAAAAGAAGGCCGCGATGATAATACCGGCCCAGGGGCTACGTGTGCTTTTAATAAAAAGACGTTGCAATATGCCACGGAAAAACAGCTCTTCGCCAATACCGGCAAAGGCCGCTATAAAAAGCAGGTTGATGAACAGGTTGGATAAGGTGTGCTTACCCAGCATGAATTGGATGGTTTTGGCGGCATCTTGTTCCATTTTCTGCGCTTGCTGCTGTATACCGGGGCCAAAATGAATCTGCTTGTTTAATACGCCAAAATACTCTACCAGCGGAACCGCCAAAAACATGATGGCTATGCCTATAATCCAAAAGGCGGCCTTAAAAGGTGGTCGCAAACCCAGGTAGTAACCCGGCTTGGGGTCAGAAAAGTAAGCAAACAGTAGAGAAGGGATCAGGAAAACACCCAGGAACTGCATCAGGATCATACCCCGTATAGCGGTGAACATCCCTGGATTTGAAGGATCCCACTTGGAAATATCTCCCAGCGTCATCATATTGATGCCTGTAATCTTGGAGATGATGAAGGTGCCGATAAATAAAAATGTCGCCGCCAATCCGAAGGTCATACCCAGGAATAAGATGATTTGCATCCAGACTGGCTTTGTTTTAAGATATGTTTGCATAGTTTCCCGCTTTCAGAGTGCTAATTTTGCGCCTCGAAGATAAGTCCACAATCATCAATACAGCAGCCTTGGTTAAAATAGAAAATATAGAGCTCCCCGATTTCCCGCTTTTACTGGCACCTATGGAAGATGTCAGCGACCCGCCGTTTCGTGCCGTGTGCAAGACCAATGGCGCCGACCTGATGTATACCGAGTTTATCAGCAGCGAGGGTCTGATCCGCGATGCCATTAAAAGCCGTCAGAAGCTGGACATCTTTGAAAGCGAGCGCCCCGTAGGCATCCAGATCTTTGGTGGTGATGAAGAAGCCATGGGCCTAAGTGCCAAGATCGTGGATACGGTAAACCCTGACCTGCTGGACATCAACTTTGGTTGCCCGGTAAAAAAAGTGGTGAGCAAAGGTGCTGGTGCGGGTGTATTGAAAGACATCGACCTGATGGTACGCCTGACAAAGGCGGTGGTGAATTCCACCAAGCTGCCGGTAACGGTAAAAACCCGCCTGGGCTGGGACGATAACACCATCAATATTGAAGAAGTGGCAGAACGTCTGCAGGATGTGGGTATTAAAGCCTTGGCCATTCATGGCCGCACGCGTTGCCAGCTGTATAAAGGTGTGGCCGACTGGACACACATCGCCAAGGTAAAAGAGAACCCCCGCATTCAGATTCCCATCTTTGGTAATGGTGATATCGACTCGCCAGAAAAAGCCCTGGCCTATAAAAACCGCTATGGGGTAGATGGTATCATGATCGGTCGTGCCGCTATTGGTTATCCTTGGATATTCAACGAGATCAAACATTTTGTAAAAACCGGTGAGCACCTGCCACCGCCCAACATACAACAACGTGTTGAAGTCATAAAACAGCACCTGCACCGCTCGGTAGAGTGGAAGGGGCCTTTTGCCGGCATCAATGAAATGCGCCGCCATTATACGAATTACCTGAAGGGCTTACCCAATATAAAAGAGTTTCGCGCGAAGCTGGTAACCCTACCGGAGGTAGCACCGATTGACGAAGTGCTGGATGAAATTGTAAAACACTATGACGGTTTTGAGTTTCAGCGCACACCGATTCAGTTGATAGATTATCATGAGAAATGTGCAGTGTAGCGGGGGCGTGAAATGTCAAACGTGAGACTTGAAAGGAAGGCTGCGCACACCCCCAAACCCCTAAAGGGGAGAAAGCCAACGCTCAAAGAACCAATCTTTCTAATAGAATTTCTTTCCCGCCGAATCTCCTAAGCTCAGCTTTTGTACGCGTGGCTACAGGGACGCGGCGATGTTAGCGTGTATGCCAATAATCGCATATCATTTGCTGTTACTTTTCACAGAGCTGCCAAGTCAATACCTGCAGCACAAAAAGCCAAAAGTGACATTCGGCAGGGAAGAGAAAGGATTTGCCTTTATTTGCTCGCTTTTTGCCCGCGTATTTGATGTCTTGGTTTATTATAGTACGTTTGAAATAGCAAATAAATGATTTATCAATTAAACTTAAATTGATATGAAATCAGCAGCTATACTGGTGTGCGCATTAATTCTTGCCACCCATACTATTTCGGCCCAAGCCCTGCCAAAAAAGCCAACACGAGAGGAGTTGGGATCTTATAACCAGGCTAATTTATTAAAAGTGGATATTGGGGTTACTAAAACCAAAGCGTTGGAAGCAATGGGGGGAATTCAAAAAATAAAAACATATATCAATACCAGTATGGTCACCAAGAAAGAAGGTGTCATAATAAACAATCCTTATAGTAGGGAATTTAAAACTGATTCAGCTGGTAATACAATGGAAGTTGTATGGTATTACACCAATACCAAAAAGGCTGAAGGCGACATTACTAAGGAACAACTAACTCCAATTGTTCTTGAAAAAAATGCTGTGGTTGGCATGGGTTGGGATTTTTATGAAGAGTATGCAAAACGCAAAGGAATAACCATTGAGCCAAGGTGAATAGTATGATATTTGGCTGTTGGTCAAAGGCCACACAGCGGCTCTTGCCAGTGGTTGCACTGCTACTGTCGTTGGTGAAAAACACGTCGCCAATTGTCGATTTCAAACACAAGCTGGGCTCCTCGCACTACAGGGGCCAGGCGGTGAAGACCCCGCTTAGCCCCTAGGTTCGTATATATTAAATTAAATACTTACTGGACCGTCCCAAGTAAAGAATTCGATAGCTTCCTCAGCCTTCTTTTCAATTAGGGTTTTCACAATATCGCTACTCCATGAAAATCCAGATATATTGCTATGGTAAAACACGCACTTATTAGTAAAGATTTCTTCCAATAACTTCGATAGGTCGCTAAGCACTTCAACCGTGTCATCTTCATAGGGTGTAAAATGTGTATGACATCCTGAAATCGATGCTGGATCTTCCAGCCCAATCGTAATTTCCTCGTTAGAAGTATCGATCCAAACGGAGAATTCTTTAGCAGGATTCTTCAATGAACAATCAAAAGATCCGTCTGCTTTATACTTGATGCTATCCAAGAATTGCGGGTAACGCTCACTTAAATAATTCTTTACGATATCCGAAAATACTTCCTGTTCCATATTCTAAGTGACAATAGCCTACGTTTTAAGACATTAAGAAGAGTGCATATTCATTGTTGCCTCACTTTGGCCCTCAATTCATTAATTGTTTATACTACCAAGAGCAATATCAGCCATTAGTATAGCCGTGTTCAACTCATAAATGCAAAGGTTGTTTTAAAGGTAAAGGGATTGTGCCTCCGGCGGAGTTATTCAAAAGGGTTAGGATTAAAGGTGTAGTTGATTAGGTGTTTGATAGCCAAACATTCTCAAAGGGCGGTTGTTGATCAAATCCTCTACTTTTTTGACTGCCGCCTGACTGACTAACGAAAAGTCGGTCTGCTTGGGAAAGAACATGCGGATCAAACCGATACGATTTTCCACCGATCCTTTTTCCTGCGAGGAGTAAGGATGGGTAAAAAAGGTGGGAACCTTTAGCTTGTAGTGTAGGGCAAAGCTCTGGTCGTTATCAAAGGTAATCGTCTTTGCCCCGCAGCTTTGTACAATCCGCTTTATTTTACCAATCACATAAACACTGTCCTTGTTTTTCAGGTGCCGGATCCAGGTCTTACGGGTTTTGCGGTCCAGCACCACCAACAACCCGGGTTTTCTGTTTTTTCCCAGCATGATATCGCATTCCAAATGGCCCTTTTGGCTTCTTTGTGCAGCCCTTTTAGGCCGCAGCTCGATCCACCTTCTGTCAATGATATTGCCCCGCATCTTTCTTTTATTGCCTCGTTTTCGCTTTCTTGCTGCATGCCGCAGGTACCGGTACAACTGCTGGTAACACTGGTCTTTACGGCTTTTGGAAAACTTCATCTGCCAGATCCACTGGTAAATCCATTCTGCTGAGACAAAGCCGCAAAAGTGTTTTTTGCCTTCCACCGCAATGAGTTCCGGAGAGAGTCTTTTGGTTTTCAGTTGAGCGAAAACAAACGCCTTCATCGAGGCCGAAAAAAGCTCGTGCTTTTTCTTTTGCCGGTGTCGCAGGCGGCACCGCCTTTCCGCCACCTGGCCTAGATATTTGGCCTTGCCTACCCGGTTTCTTTTCACTTCCCTACAGATGGTGGACACCGAACGGTTCAACACCAGGGCAATGGCGCTGAAAGACAATCCCTGTTGTAAAAGAACTTCAATTTGGGTGCGTTCATCTTGTCCCAGTTGGTTAAATGATCTAACTTTATCCATACTAAGTTACTTACTAAGTAAAAGGGAGACATCTTCACCGCAAATGATTGGATGTTTCCCTTTTGAATTTAATAAATCAACTTTGCATTTATGAGTTGAATCTAGGATAGTTCAACATAGCCGTTGAAGTTTTCAATAATTTCAGCCTGTGCTTCTTTGCGCCATTGAAGTCGATAAACTTCTTCTTTGCCATTGTTTGTGACATGTAGCGTTAGCCCATCATCATAAGGCAGAAAGCTAGTACCTCTATAAGTCCAAATTTCTCCAACTCCATGAACAATGCCGTCATAGTCAACAAATGGTTTTGTAACTAAATATTCTTGTCCAGGTATAAGTTTAAGGCTATTGTCCATAGTTTACCTATAACAGAGAGGAGCTTACCAAAGTGACAAAAGTCTGTAATCTTGCGGCTTAGCTACCGGTCCGTAGTTAATTGTTGTAGATAAAAGCAAGGTAGTAATTGAATGCCATTTTGGAAAGCTCGTGCTAGTAACAATTAAGCAGCATTTCCAATTAACATTCACTCCAATTATACAGATGATTAACTAGCGAAAGCTTACCGTGTCTACGTACCGCCTCGAAGGATTCCCATTACTTATCGTTGGCTGCTGGAAAAAGAAAAACAATACAGGAGTGAGAAGCGCAATAAGTATAATAATGCGCATTGGTATTCTAATGTTCTTATTATCAACCTTGTTAACCACTATATAACTTACGCAGAATAGAGAGATAGCTATAACTATTATAGCGCCAACTATGAAAGGATTCATACCGGAGATGAAGTTATTGTGCGCTTGAAAAAGCAAATAGCTTGATACCAGGGAAAGCAAAAGTGAAATTGATAATCTTATAGTCATATAATTAAATAGCTACTAACGCTCAAATATACACACCCGCTTACTCCATCTCATATTGACAATCACTCAAGCTGGAACAAGCTCCGTGCAACAGGTTGCAGTCTAAGCAGGTCACAGCCTAACCTTGTCGCATAGTTAGACAACTCTTGTCCTTTTAGAAGCATATTAGTTTCAGTCACATACTTCTCCTTTTCTCCTTTCCTCTGTGCGAAACCCTTTCTCTCTGCGCTCCCAGTGTCTCTGCGTGAAACCATTCAGCGCGAAGCGCTCCTCTTTAAGGGACAGGGGAGAGCGATGATTCCTGCAATACCCGTTCCAGTGCTTTTGAGATAACCCCCGCATGTGTCCACACCATAAAGTGACTCCCCTTGTCAATCACTACATCAGGATGTGTGTATTGAAGCGGCAATATCTTATCCCTGTTACCATGAATATGAAATAACTGTGGTGGACGCTTGTTGTCATTCCACGTTAAGATCGCACCAATGGCCCAACGTATGAAGTCAGGGTCGGCATCTGCAATGATCTGGCTGAGAGCCTTGCGTTCGGTCTTGTTCTTAGCGCCAAACAGCCAGTTAGCCATTTCTGTAGGGCGATTCAGTAAAGTCTTCGGTAGCAGTTTGTATAATCGCAAGGAGCCCGCTAACCTAAAATACCAAGGTAACTCTCTGGCACAACCGATACTGGAAAGTAAGATCGTTTTAGTTGGCTTTACAAAAGCCGTCATAGCGGTTGCCATCATGCCGCCCATAGAAAGACCTATCAGTGCAAAGGGCTGCGAGGTGTCAATAAACTGCGTTAAGCGCTGTGCATATTGGTTAAGGGTTTCACTACGATGCGGCTTGATCCAATCAATATGATGAATATGAAATTGTTGTGGTAGTATAATGCGTTGAAAAGCCCGGCGGTCAGCTCCTAAACCACTGATAAAGTAGACATTCATTTTGGGGCTTTTATAAATCCAATGAGTGAAACAATGGTCCAGGTGCCTTCCAATGCTACAAATGGCCAGTAAGAAATCAGGAACGATCCAAGGCAAGTAAGCGTAGAGCCAAAGGCATTTAGAAAAAAGAAAAGCCGGCCATGCGCCGACATCCACCGGAAGGTGCTGCAGAAATAGGCTATTAATATCATGGTTACGCCTATGGTACTTACAAGATCACTTGTCGACATGTCAAAATAGTTTGGAGCTTAAGGTTGTCAAAATATATAAACACTGATTGTACCAAAGCAACGTTAAACAACCTTCTAGTGTGCTATCGCTTTCTTCACCTCCTCGCTCAATGGCGATACACCCGATTCAAAGAAATGCGTCAGTACCCCTTTTTCATTGATCAGGTATTTGCAAAAGTTCCAGGTGGGTGCCTGATCATTCCAGCCATTCTGCTCTTTCTGGCTGAGCCACCGGAAAACAGCATTTTGCCCCGGCTCTTTTTTTACCGTGCTTTTTAGGGTAACGGGAAAGGATACTCCAAAATTATCTTTACAAAACTGTATGATCTGGGTATTGTTGCCTTTTTCCTGTTGGCCAAAGTCGTTAGAGGGGAAGGCCAGGATATGCAGGTGGTGTGCTTGTTCTTCATAGAGCTCCTGAAGCTCTGCATACTGGGCGGTATAGCCACAGTCGCTGGCCGTATTTACAATCAACACTTTTTTTCCTTTTAATACATTAAAGTCAATAAGGCTGTTGTTTTGCAAAGGTGCTTTTAAGGAGTAAAAAGAAAAGGTGGGTACTGTATCCAGGTGGTTGGAAGTCCTCTTCGCCTTTCCTTTTGTCAACCTCATGATCAGTGGGTAAAGACGTGATAATATGCGTTGCCGTAGAGTCATATAGCCAAAACGTTTATATAGCAAATACTATACATGTTTTTCTTTATAAATATGTGCAAATAGCTACGTATATGTACGTAGCCTCCTTCCCTATAAAATGCTTAAAGCGATTTTATCGGTTATTGCAAGATA
Source organism: Flavisolibacter tropicus (assembly GCF_001644645.1). Classification (NCBI taxonomy): domain Bacteria; kingdom Pseudomonadati; phylum Bacteroidota; class Chitinophagia; order Chitinophagales; family Chitinophagaceae; genus Flavisolibacter; species Flavisolibacter tropicus. Next base: position 4,357,684 of record NZ_CP011390.1, read on the forward strand.
CCATTTTTGAACGGCTGCATGGTATAATTGAAAAGAGTATCGTATACGTTCATGATGCAACTCAAGTTGATGCTCTTTAAGGCAACTGTTCTGACAGTTTGTTAATGATCGTTGCTTTAGAATGTTGACGTGTTTGACCCAATAAACCTAAATCCACTATGAAGATGAAAACCAGGTCCCATATCCTGTGGGGAAAACCGATCTTCCTGCTCTTTTTTCTATTGTTGTTGGCTGCTCAGGGTTTTGCACAAACTTGTTCTGGCTTGAGTTTTTCCTGCACTACTACAGAGTCGTTGTGTGTATCTACGGGTTCTATTACAGTAACGGTTACGGGTGGAGTAGGACCGTTTAACTTCCAAGTCATTGGCCCTACTTCTACGCCGTATACATCCAGCAATGTTATCACTGGTTTACGTCCCGGCTCGTACAAGGTTATTGTTCAAGACGTTGGTAGCAGTGGTTGTACGTTAGAGCAAGATGGTGTTGTTGTTAGCGGAACGTACACCGCACAAAGCTTTTTCCTGACAAAAACCAATCCGGGTTGCTCCAATGCCGATGGTGTGATACGTATTGGTTCCGCTACTGGCGGGCGACCATCTTTTACTTACACCATCATGGCGGGTTCTGCTTCTGGGGTGGGTTCTAATAACACTACAGGTACTTTCTCCAATTTAATACCTGGCGATTATTACATACAGTCGGAAGACGCCTGTCATAACCTGGTAACACGCTCCATTGCAATCCCCGATTTTAGTTGGTCCATAAATAGTGTTTCCATCAACCGATCGGTATGCGATAGCGCCGATGCGGTGGTAGGCCTGCTTGACAACAAAGGAAACACTAATGCCTCCGGTTCCATCTTTGCCGGCTATATGTATGGTGTTGTAAATGCAGTGGGCGATACTACCTGGTCATCTACACGCTCTTTTCGCTTTCGTGCTGGTAAAAAGCTATCTGGTCAAATAGTAGTGAAGGATCCTTGTGGCGTTGTAAAAACACAAACCTGGACAGTACCTGCCTTGCAAATACCATCATTGGGAGCTACTGTAGCTACCAGCAATTACCGCTGCGATAGCTCATTTACGGCTGCCATTACCACTCCGCTGGGACTCATCACTCCCAATTACTGTATCTACAACAGTAGCAGTGTATTGATAGGCTGTAATACCACGGGCACATTTACTAACCTGGCTTATGGATCGTATTGCATTAAAATGACCGATGGCTGTTATGATACTACTATTAGCCGTTGTTTTACAAGTACGCCACCCAAACCTTCGGTGGCTGCTACTGTGCAGGAATCCAATCAAACCTGTACTACGTTTACGGCTACAGTTACAGGAAGGGTGAATATATCTGGGGCCACTTACTGCCTGGTAAAAGACGATGGCTCTAATGGTATAGTGGAATGTAATGCTACAGGTGTCTTTACCAATGTGCCCTATGGTCCTTATTGCATCAACATCAAGAATGATCCTTATTGTTACGATACCACTATTAAACGTTGTTTTATAGCTACCCGACCATTACCTGTTATCAATGCGGTGCGCATGACCAGCCTGGCCTGTAATACGTTGATTGTAGACACGCTTCAGGGCCACTCCAGTACATCTGCTACCCAGTTCTGTTTATACAAAGAGGATGGTACCCTTTGGGCGTGTAACAGTACGGGTGTGTTTGATAATATACCACATGGCAACTACTGCATCCGTTCGCTATCTGAATGTGGCGATTTATCGGCGCCGTATTGCTTTAATACACAAAACAACACACCTACGGTGGGTAATGATGTGATACGAACAGACCGTACTTGTAAAACCTTTACGGCCTATATCAGTGATACAAGCCGGCTGGTGAACCCCGTTTATGAGATCTACAACGATCTTAATGTTTTGATTGCTACCAACAATACAGGCATATTTCATAATCTGCGCTATGGCACCTATTGTATGAAGATCAAGAATGATCCCACTTGTATTGATATGACCTTTACCCGTTGCTTTACCGAAACAAAACCACCGGCCACAATTAGTGCCACACTGACACAGTCCAACACTACCTGTACAGCTTTTACGGCGAATATTACGGGTACCGGACTTACAACGCCAAGGTACTATTTACTGAATGCCAGTAATGATACCATAGCAAGGAATACAACCGGTGTGTTTCCTAATCTACCTTATGGCTCGTATTGCGGCGTAATTATAGATGGGTGTGAAGATACCTTGCGGGTGTGCCAAACCTTTGAGCCCCTGCGTGGTATTACGCTGAGCAGTTGGATCTCCTGTAACGCCGGCAATTCAACGGTGGCAGCGCAAATGACCAGCAAGAACAATCCATATAACTTTTACTTCTATCACCCCGATGGTCGGTTGCTCCATTCCGTTATAGGCACCTGGAGTAACTGGCAAAGTGTTGATCTGCCGGGCTTGCCTGCCGGCGCTCAATATAAAATAGTAGGAGTGGACAACTGCGGCCGCCGCGACTCTGCCTATGTTACACCGCAGGCTAGTTCACTCACAAAGAGCCTTTCTATACGACAGCGCTGCCCTAGTGGCACCTGGGCATCTGGCTCCGGAGATCTAACGGTAACTTCCTACTCGGCTACGTTTGGCACTGTTACGCCTCGCCTCATCAAAAAAGATGCGGTTGCTATTAGCCAAAGCTATACCACGCGCAGCGGTAATATATACATGTTCCAGGACCTTGGTCCTGCCACCTATGTCATTGAATATACGGTAAACCAGTGCGGCACCAAACAGTACGATACGGTCGTTGTTAACCCTTATGTAGCACCCTCTCAGCAAAACTCAGCCATCTACCAGTGTGACAACAATAGCTTTAGTGTAAACTCTATTGTTGTCAATGGTGCCGGACCGTTCACCTATGAAATTATCGGAAGCACACCGGCCAGTCCAAGTATTGTTACTGGCCCACAGGCCAGTCCATTCTTCAACATCAACAATGGCGTAGCCTACAGTCTTATCAACCTGCGTGCTACAGATGCTTGTGGCAATTCCGCTCTCGACGATGCCCATGTATTGCCATTGGGTAACCTGGTAATTACCAGAACCAGTAATTGTTTGTACCGTACCATTACCTTATCGGTCGATGCCATTTCTGGCGCTACTTATCAATGGTATAAAAAGACAAGTGCTGTAGATAGCGTACTAATCGGAACCGGTAGAGCTTATACCATTCCCTACATGCTGGAGCCTGATATTGCCACCTATGTTAGTAAAACATCTGTCAATAGTAGTTGTCTGACCAAGTTGTCGTATATCAATATGACGGGTAACTGTGATGGTATAACACTGGCGGTATCGCTGCAAGTGAATGGGAAAAAGACTACAAAAGGCAACCAGCTGGTTTGGAATATAGAGCCTGGCCAAAGCGGAGCCGTATATACGATAGAAAGAAAGACCGATATGGAAAGCAGTTTTAAAACCATTGCTAATGGTGGTTATGAGGCGGTGGGATCTGACAAATATTCTTTTATGGATGAAAGCCCTTACAATGGCACCAACCTGTACCGCATCAAAAAAATAGTGTCAAACGGAATAGTAGAGTATAGTAATACCATGGCTATTGTAAACAGTACCACTAGTATCAATGTATTTCCAAATCCGGTAAAAGAGTCTTTTACTATTTCTATTCATACTGAAAAGACCACGAATTACGTTGTAGCTTTTTATACCATAGATGGCCGCCTGATCTTTCAAAAACAACTGAATGGTATTACAGATACGGCCATCACTTATCCAACACCTGCAGGATTAAAAGCGGGTACCTACCTGTTGCGGATTACAAACCAGTCAACAGGAGGTAGTGAAAACCGGAAACTCTTGTTTCAATAAATGCGAATTGATGTACAGTAAAAAGTCCCGCCAAAGCGGGACTTTTTATTTGATCAGTTTTTTAAACAAGTTGAGTTTGCCTTTAAACGGTGGGTATTTAATGGCAGGGTCTAACCAGGTCGCTGTTTTCATGATGCCTTTTTGGTGACTAAAAGTGTCAAACGAAAAGCGCCCGTGGTAGGCTCCAATACCACTAGTGCCCCGGCCACCAAAGGGTAGCTGATGGTTGGTCAAATGCCAGCTGGCATTGTTGATACAACCGCCACCAAAAGGAATGGACTTGAGCCAGTGATTTGCCCGGTCATTGCTGGAAGTAAACACATACAGGGCCAGCGGGTTCTTATGCGTGCGGATGATCCGGTATACATCCTCTTCCTGCTCCCATGTAAGCACCGGAAGCAAGGGGCCAAAGATCTCTTCCTGCATCACAGGGGCATCTAATGGCGGGTTATCTAACAAAGTTGGTTCAATAAAATGAGTGGCAGCGTCGATTCGGCCACCATAGATCACGTGTTCCTTTTGTATATAACTGGTCAGGCGGTGAAACGATTTGTCGTTTACAATCTTGCCAAAATGATAATCGCGTACACCTTCCGTATTATAAAAGGCTCCTATCTGCTGCTTTAATTCTTTAAGAAAAGCATCCTTTATACTGACATGTAGCAGTAAGTAATCGGGTGCCACACACATCTGGCCGGCATTGGAAAACTTGGTTAGTGCAATGCGTTTAGCAGCTATTTTCAGATTAGCGTCTTTTTCAATGATACAGGGGCTTTTACCACCCAGTTCCAGTGTAACCGGCACCAGCTTTTTGGCTGCCATCTCGTAAATAACAGTACCAATTTGTGTGCTGCCGGTGTAGAATACGTGATCAAACCGGAAGTTGTTCATCATCTGTGGAATCACTGTCGCCCCATCGCCCTGTATTATACTTATATAACGCTGGTCAAACGTTTCAGTAATGATCGTTTCCAGGATAGAGGCTGTGGCGGGTGCAAATTCACTGGGTTTCAATACTACACAGTTCCCAGCAGCAATAGCGCCAACCAGCGGTGATAGTAAAAGCTGCACCGGGTAGTTCCAGGGGCTAATGATCAAAACCACGCCCAAAGGTTCGGGCAGGATAAAACTCTTGCCAGGGAAGTTCAGCAGGTTGGTGCCTACCCGCTTAGGCCGCATCCACTTTTTTAAATGCTTCAGGGCATAATTTATTTCAGCAACGGTAAAGCCGATCTCTGTTACCCAGGCCTCTTCCTTATTCTTCTTTAGGTCTTTGGCTAAAGCATCATATATCGCTTCTTCATGCTGGTACAAGGCAGCTTTCAGCTTTTCCAGCTGTTCCTTCCGAAAAGCATATGAATGGGTAGCGCCGGAGGCAAAATAAGTTTGTTGCTCTTGTAATTGAAGGGCCCTGTCCATAATACACAAGGTAAGTGAATGCCGTGAAACGTCAAACGTGAGACGTGAAGCCCCACCCGGCCTCCCCGAAGGGGAAGGGAGCCAACGCGCAAAACCAGAAGATCAATCACTTTCTATTTCTTTATCTGTATTGCTCATTGAGCGTTGAATATTGAGCATTGAACATTCCTTCTTCTTTTCGAATTTCGCGTTTCCCATTTTGCATTTTCCTCCCTTCTCCTTCTCTCCTTAGCTCACAGGTTTCTCTATCCAGTGACTTATTGACTTCTCTTTTCTTTCCTTTCCCTCCTTTTTCTCCTAGCTCTAACAAACAATTAAGACTTTGGAATTGCGCATCTACTTAGTTTTCAAAAATTTTGCAGAAGATTGATCGCAGCATCGTAGAAACATTCTTACTTCGTATATCTATTCCCCGGATTTCTAATTTATGTCGGTATTTAACCAATCGCGGAGCTATATCATACGCCTGTTATTCCTGGTCGTTTTTCTTGTCATCATTGGTCAACTGTTCAACCTTCAAGTGCTGTCAGGAAAATACCAACAACTGGCACAGGCAAATGCCGTTTTCCGCAAAGTAGTGTACCCGCCACGAGGCATCATCTTCGACCGCAAGGGTAAGGCTATCTTAAATAACACTTTAATGTACGACCTGATGGTAACCCCATCACAGGTCAAGAACGTAGATACTTCATTTCTCTGTCAGCTATTGGAGATAGATACAGCCGTCTTTAAGCAGCGCATGGTGGAAGCCATTGTTCGCAACGGGCGGTTTCGTCCTTCTTCTTTTGAGGAGCTTTTAAGTCCTGAAAAATATGCACGCCTGGAAGAGAATATGTGGCGTTTCAGCAGTGGCTTTTACCTGCAACAGCGTCCTGTAAGAGTTTATCCGTTCAACGCCGCCCCACACGTAATGGGCTATGTGGGTGAGGTAGACTCTGGTATCATTGCCCGCTCTGGTGGTTTTTACCAGGCTGGCGACTACGTGGGCCGCAGTGGATTAGAAGCTTATTATGAAAGGGTACTGATGGGTCAGCGCGGTGTGCAGTTTATGATCAAAGACAACAAGAACCGCTTGGTAGGTCAATATGAGAATGGGCAGTTTGATACAGCAGCGATAGCTGGTAGAGGACTGCGCACCTTTATAGATATAGATATTCAGCAGCTGGCTGAGAAACTAATGGCCAATAAAGTAGGGGCTGTGGTAGCACTCGAGCCTAAAACGGGTGGTATCATTGCCATGGTCTCCGGCCCCAATTATGATCCCAATGCCTTGACCGGCTCTGAAAAAAAGAAAAACTATTCTAAGCTAGTATTAGATGTAGCCGGCCCCTTGTTGAACCGAGCTATTGCTGGTACCTATCCTCCAGGCTCTACGTTTAAACCAATTGGTGGTCTTGTGGCGCTAGATGAAGGGTTGATCACGCCTAGGTTTGGTTACCCATGTGGCGGTCGTTACTATGCCTGTGGTATTGGAAAGCCTGCTTGTACACACTCTGGTGGTGGCCACGCTGCCACTTTGCGCCTGGCAATTGCTAACTCTTGTAACTCCTATTTTACCCATGTATACCGCATGGCAGTAGATAACCCCAAGTACCGTAATGTAGAAGAGGGCTATGCTGTATGGAGGCATTACCTCAATAACTTTGGATTGGGGGTACAATTGGGTGTTGACTTACCGGGTGAATACAGAAAATCCGGTATTCCGGATACATCCGTTTATAACCGGGTTTACCGCAACTCCTGGAGTTCTTGTACCAACCTGACCTTGGGTATAGGACAGGATATGATGCTGGCTACCCCACTGCAGTTAGCCAACTCCATGTGCATCATTGCAAACAAAGGCTATTACTATACCCCACATTTTGTAAGAGATATTGATGGCGAAACAAAAGATGATACCATCCTAAATAAATTCCGTCAAAAACACGAAGTTTTGACACATATCTCCGATACAGCTTTTGAAGCAGTGATCAGTGGTATGCAGGATGTGGTAGAAATAGGTACAGCTCGTGTGGCCAAAGTACCGGGCTTTAATGTATGTGCTAAAACAGGTACGGCAGAAAACTACCGGATCATTGATCGCAAAAAGGTGAAGCTGAAAGATAACTCCATGTTTGTGTGCTTTGCTCCACGCGAAAATCCAAAGATCGCTATTGCTGTAGTAGTAGAGAACGCGGGCTTTGGTGCTACCTGGGGTGGTAACATTGCACAGCTCTTAATGGAAAAATACCTGACGGATTCGCTGCGTCCTGAGCGGGCTAAAGAGGCCGAGCGTATTGCCAGTAGCAATCTGATGCCTCCTTATCTATCACGGTTACAATACATTGAGGACTCTACGCGTGCACGTCTCTATTTTGACCTGACCAAAGACAGCAGCTATCTTAGAAAATATATTCACAGAGGATTACCGTCTGCCCCGGCTAAGAAAGACTCTTCGGCCCCCAAGCCCAAGACCCGCCTGGCCTACTTGCCAATTTGGGAAGCTGTATTGCCTAAAGAACTAATTGATCTTAAAAAGAAATCCGTAGCCTAATGAGCAAGAGTAAGGGAAGTATTTCAAAAGGAGTGGATGTTATAACCATCTGGTTGTATATCCTGTTAGTGGGTATCGGGCTGACGGCCATCTTTGCGGTAACGTATAAGGAAGGCGATCCCATCATCTCCAGCTTTTTTACCTTCAAAACTGATTACAGTAAGCAGTTTGTCTTTTTTATCGTTTCGTTTATCATAGGAATCTTCATACTGGTCACCGATAGTAAGTTCTTCCCGGCAACCGCCAACCTCTGGTATGCCGTAGGGATCTTCCTGCTATTGCTGGTGTTTCCATTTCACTCCAATGTAAAGGGAACAGAGTCGATCATCCGTTTGGGAGGTATTCAGTTTCAGCCGGCCGAGTTCTGTAAGGTCTGTGTATGCCTGGCGCTGGCCAAGTACATTTCTCTACCCGATATGGATTTTAGCAAAAAGCGCTCGCAGCTTATTGCAGCAGCTATTGCCCTTACCCCGGCATTGATCACTATCGCGCAAAAAGAAACAGGTCTGGCCCTGGTGTATTTCTCTTTCTTTTTAGTGATGTACCGAGAAGGCTTACCACCTACCATTTTGATCATTGCCTTTTCTATTGCCGCCCTGGTAATTGCTTCCATAGTAATTGAGCCTAATACACTAGCTATTTCGCTTACTGTTATTGCGGGGTTGGTTATCCTGTTGAACAGGCGCCAGATTCGGAAGCATAAAGGTCTTTTGGTGCCCATTATCGCCTTGTGGTTTGTATGTGTAGGTATACAGCGTTTTGCCGTGCCATTCCTGTTTGCCAATGTGTTACAAAAGCACCAGGTGGAGCGTATTTATTCACTGTTCGGTAAAGACAATCCTTATTCAGAAGGCCCAATGATTGCTAACGCTGCCGGAGCTCCCAAAAAAGACAATACCGCCGACTACAATGTGCGACAATCAAAGATTGCCATTGGCTCGGGAGGATTACTGGGTAAAGGTTTGTTACAGGGTACCCAAACCCGCTATGACTTTGTACCCGAGCAGCGTACCGACTTTATCTTTTGTACAATAGGAGAGGGCTTTGGCTTTGTAGGTACTACCGTATTGTTATTGGTCTATCTCTTGCTGCTTTTCCGGATTATTATTCTGGCCGAGCGACAACGAAGTGTGTTCAGTCGATGCTATGCCTATGGTGTAGCCGCCGTTTTATTCTTCCACATTGCCATTAATGTGGCCATGACGGTGGGACTAGCACCCGTAATTGGTATCCCATTACCATTTGTAAGCTATGGCGGTACGGCCTTACTTACGTTTACCATTCTGCTGTTCATCCTGATTCGACTGGATGCAGACCGGCAGATGGTATTGCGATAACCCCCTGTCCCCCCTAAAGGGGAGACTTAGGCTTATTATACTGCCGTTATACAATCATCTTTATAGATAAATCATAAATAAGAATGCCTCCTAAAGGAGGCATTCTTATTTAACTCATATTACTAAGTAACAGGTTCTGTAAAAGGAAAACAACGCTCTAAGTCTCCCCTTTAGGGGGACAGGGGGTATCTTTGCGCCATGAAAGTGATTCCATTATCCGAGGGCTCATTTACGATAGATAAAACCAAGCTATTTGTGCCCTTTGATGAACAGACAGATGTATTGAATGAGCGCCCCATTGGAAGCTTATTAGTAGAGATCCAGCCTTTCCTGGTTATTACCTCAAAAGATGTGTTGTTGCTAGACGCTGGTTTAGGATATAATACTCCTGATGGCAAATTGCAAATCCATGAAAATATACGCGCTGCAGGCTATGAACCCGGGCAGGTAACTAAAGTATTGATGTCGCATCTGCACAAAGACCATGCAGGTGGTGTCAGCAACTCTAGATCCCGTGTTCTCAACTTCCCGAATGCAACCTATTACGTACAAAAGCGGGAGCTGGATTTCGCCTTGGCAAAAGGCCTACCCTCGTTTTTGCCGGAGGAGCTAGAACCACTACTAAATTCACCACAAGTAAAGTTTTTAAATGATGATGAAGGCACCATTGATGACTATATAACTTACTGGCATACCGGCGCCCATTCACCCAATCACCAGGTGTTTTGGATCAGGGAAGAAGGTGAGACCATCTTCTTTGGTGGTGATGATGCTCCCCAGTTGCAGCAAATGAAAGTGCGTTATAAAACCAAGTACGACTTTGATCCTGAAAAAGCCATGCACCTGCGCAAACAATGGTGGGAGCAGGGCAATAAAGAAGGCTGGCAGTTTTTGTTCTATCACGATATCAAACACGCAACGTACAAGCAGGCATAGACAAGCTTGTGAATGGTCAATGGTGAGTAGCTAGCGCACAAGGCCCAAAGATTAAACAGTGCTACATAAAAAAAGCACTCCGTTAGTGGAGTGCTTTTCGTTTATAAAGCTATTTGTAAATAATAATACTCGTTGCTAAGCGGGCCTTGTGCTATGGGTCCTTCCCCCTTCGGGGGAGTTGGAGGGGGCTGCAAATCCCAACTTCTGCTCAATCGCCTTTGGCAATTGTGGTAGTCTTCTTCTTTCAATAAGGAAAGATGTTAACTGCGCAATCTCCTTAAAGATATAGTGCTTGTCAGCAGCTGATTTTAAGTAGTCTTTACCACTGCTTCCACCTGTTCCAATACGGGTACCGATCATGCGGTGCACCATATTCATATGGCGGTGACGCCAGGTGCTTAGTTGCTCGTCGATCTCCAAAAGATTATTCAACAGCTGGAAGGGCAGTTGTAATAAAGGATAGCCGCGATACAGCATGATGAACAAAGCAGCACGATTAGCTTTAGCAGAAAGCGTATAGTGTGTTTCCTTGTGCTCAAACATCACTTCATGGAATGCTTCCAGGTTGTTCTTTTCGGCTTCCGCAAGACTGTTGCTGTAACTATTGGTATAGGCCACCCAGAATGGGTGAATATCATTGGTTTTTGATGGAGAGAGCTCTTTCCATGCTTCTGCATCATCAAAGAAAGGCATACGCTCCAGCCAGTCGTTCACCAATTGTAAGAAAGATTGGTTGGTCTCAGCCTGTTTGATCAGGTCTACGTGTTCCTGGCGTAACTGCGCGGTGTAGTATTCTTTTCCGTGGCGGTACTCAAACTTCAATCCTAGTTTGGCTTCCAACAGTTTAAACTGCCAGCTCTGAAAACCAGAAGCCGGACGCAGCATATCGCGGAAGTCCAGGAAGTCCATAGGTGTCATGGTTTCCAGGATATCAATTTGATGTACCAGCACACGCAGGATCACAACCATGCGGTTCAGGCGGTGAACCACAGTTTGCAACTCCGGTGAGTTATCATTCAGCGAAGGCTGTCGCATAATAGCAACCAGTGAATCTGCCTCGTGATGCAGCTGCTTGAACCATAGCTCATAGGCCTGATGGATGATGATAAACAACATTTCATCATGGGCAGAGGCATTCAGCTTATCGCTTTCAGGAAACTGTGCGTTTAGAATTTTGTCCAGTTGTAAATAATCGTGGTAATGCACGTCACCTGATCCAGACACTTGGCTTGCTCCAAAGGGGCAACCTTGACTTGTAGTGTCGTTTTTCAATTCATTAGCAGACATATCGTTGTACTTACTTGAGAAATTAGTTTATAAACTATGTTTTGGTTTCATATAGTGCTTCCCCATTCACGTCTCATCACTCATCACTCACGCTGCTTGCCCTATTGCGTGCAGCGTGTAGCGTTCAGCTTGCAGCTTTCTCACCACTCACGAGATAAACTCATACCCAATATCACTTCTATAATACTTGTCTTCAAAGTCTATCGTATCCATAATGGTCTTAGCATTGTCCACCGCTGCTTCAACAGTATCAGCAAGCGCTGTTACGCAAAATACGCGACCACCATTGGTAACAATGGTTCCATCTATATCCTTTGTTCCTGCATGAAATACAAAAACATCATTGCCCTGTTCAAACTCTTTCAGACCACTAATGGGTAGTCCTTTTTTGTGTTCATTAGGGTATCCACCGCTTACAGCCATTATTGTGGTTGCAAAACGGCTATCATGTTCTATAGGGGTGTTGGTCAGTTCTCCTTTAGCAGTAGCTGTTAAGAGTTCTACCAGGTCATTCTTCAACCGGGGCATTACTACTTCTGTTTCCGGGTCACCCATGCGGCAGTTGTATTCAATAACATAAGGTTCATCACCCACTTTCATCAAGCCAATGAAGACGAAGCCTTTATAATCCAGGTTATCTTTTTGCAGTCCTTTTACGGTAGGTTCTACAACTTTAGTAATCACCTTTTGCATGAAGGTATTGTCGGCAAATGGAACCGGGCTTACGGCACCCATGCCACCGGTGTTAAGACCCGTATCACCTTCTCCCACACGCTTATAATCTTTTGCTTCGGGCAGCACTACATAGTTGTTGCCGTCGGTCAATACAAATACAGAGAGCTCAATTCCATCTAAATATTCTTCTACTACCACGCGCTTACCGGCTTCGCCAAATTTGGCGCGTTGGATCATCAGCTCAAATTCAGAAACGGCTTCAACATGGTTCTGGCAGATGATTACACCCTTACCAGCAGCCAGACCATCTGCTTTTAATACAATAGGTAAGGTATGACGGTGCAGGTATTCTACTCCATCCGTAAAATTTTCGGTTGTGAATTCCCGGTAGGCGGCAGTTGGAATGCCGTGGCGGTCCATAAAAGCCTTGGCAAAGGCCTTACTACCCTCCAGTTGGGCGGCTTCCTGTGAAGGACCAATGATCAGCAAATGTTGCGTGGCAGGGTCTGTTTTCAAATAATTAACTAAACCTTTTACTAAAGGTTCTTCCGGACCTATCACAACAAGTTCAATATTGCGTTCTAAACAAGTAGTTTTGATTGCTTCGAAATCCGTAACGCTAAAAGAAAGGTTAGTACCATGTTGTGCAGTGCCGGTATTACCGGGTGCTATAAACAACTGGTCACAAAACTTGCTTTGCGTCAATTTCCAGGCAAGCGCATGCTCTCGTCCGCCCGAGCCTAATAATAAAATATTCATGAGGAGGGAGATAATGTGGTGCGAAGTTCGGGGAAGAAGGTGAAAGAACAGAAATATATCTGACAACGGTATTTTTCACTATTTTGTACCCCTCATCAATAAAATGTCTAACGAAAAGGCTATTATGAATTCAACTATTCTAGAAAAAGACGTACCCCAGAAAGGTCACCCAAAAGGTTTGTATGTGTTGTTTGCCACAGAGATGTGGGAACGTTTTAACTACTATGGCATGCGCGCCATCCTGGTGCTGTTCATGACCAAAGCATTGTTGTTTGATAAGGCTTTTGCTTCCAACTTATATGGAAGCTATACAGGGCTGGTGTATTTAACACCCTTGATCGGTGGTTACATGGCCGACAGATATTGGGGTAACAAACGCTCCATTATTGTTGGTGGATTGATCATGGCCATCGGAGAATTTTTATTGTTCTTCTGTGGTTCATTATATAATAGCTCGGAATCGTTGTCAACGCTTCTATTCTTTTCCGGCCTAGGCTTTATGATTGCCGGTAATGGATTCTTTAAACCAAATATTTCTTCTTTAGTTGGTCAGTTATATCCTAAAGGAGACAGACGCATTGATGCAGCCTATACCATCTTCTATATGGGTATCAACGTAGGTGGTGCTTTTGGACCTTTCCTTTGCGGTTTGGTAGGTGACACCGGAAACCCAGCTGATTTTAAATGGGCCTTCCTGGTGGCCGGTATTGGTATGTTGATCAGCGTAGTAGTTCAACTACTTTTTCATAACAAATATGTTAAAGATCCAAAATCAGGCGAGGTGCTTGGCTTAACACCTACAACTCATGTAAACGTTGATGAGACTGATAAAGGCGATGTGTTGAAGCCAGTAAGTACTCCAAGCAAAGCAACCAACCCGTTTTTGATGGCGGTTGGGTTGTTATTGTTCTCTTTCCTTGCAGTTGGTTTGATCTATGTAGATGCCAAAGTATTTAGTTACTTATTCTATTTATTGATCGCTTCTATCGTGTTGATTGCTTCGATCATCTTTACCGATAAGAAATTGACAAGCGGTGAGAAAACAAGAGTAGCTGTGATTTTCATCGTATCCTTCTTCGTGATCTTTTTCTGGAGTGCCTTCGAGCAAGCCGGTGCTTCATTGACATACTTTGCCGAAGAGCAAACACAACGCCAGGTAGGTTCATTTACAGTGCCTGCCAGCTGGTTCCAGTCGTTGAATTCCGTTTTTGTTGTGGCTTTTGCCCCTCTATTTGCCTGGTTATGGGTTAAGATGGGAAAAAGAGAGCCGTCTTCGCCTACTAAAATGGCATTAGGTCTGTTCTTGTTAGCAGTAGGTTATCTATGGATTGGCTTTGGTGTAAAAGATGTAGCGCCAGGTGTAAAAGTGAGCATGATCTGGTTAACAGGTATGTACGCTTTGCATACATGGGGTGAACTGTGTTTATCTCCTATTGGTTTATCAATGGTAAACAAACTGGCTCCATTGAAATTTGCTTCTTTACTAATGGCCGTTTGGTTTACAGCTAATGCATTTGCCAATAACCTGGCTGGAAAGCTAAGTGCCTTGTATCCAGAAGCTGGCAAGCCTACCGTTTTCCTTGGTTATCAAATGACCAATATGAATGACTTCTTTATGTTGTTCGTAGGTATGGCAGGTGTTGCTTCTATCATCTTGTTCCTGCTTTCTAAGAAGCTGCAGACGATGATGAATGCTAAATAATCACACAATATATTAATTCACAAGGGTGGTGTTTTTTACATCACCCTTCTTTTTGTAAACACATGAATTATGTTTAAGAAACATCCGAAGGCGCTTCCTTTTTTGTTTTTTTCTGAAATGTGGGAACGCTTTGGCTACTACTTGATGGTGGGCATCTTTACGCTTTACCTCAAAGATGTAAAAGCTGGTTTTTCCATGACGGAAGCGGAGGCCGCTGATCTCTATGGAACCTTTATTGCCCTTGTATTCTTAACACCTTTCTTAGGTGGCCTGCTGGCCGATCGTTACCTGGGTTATCGCAAATCCATCATTGCAGGCGGTCTCTTAATGGCAGTAGGTTACAGTCTGATGTTTGTACACAGCCTGGCTACTGTATATACAGCTATGACGCTGGTGATCATTGGTAATGGTTTCTTTAAGCCTAATATCTCCACCTTGTTAGGTAATGTGTATTCTACCCCGCAGTATGAAAAGCAAAAGGATGATGGCTACAATATCTTTTACATGGGTATCAATATTGGCGCCTTCATCTGCAACTTTATCAGTGCCGCCCTATATAGTGCTTATGGTTGGGGCTATGCGTTCTTGTCGGCGGGTATAGGGATGTTTATAGGAGTGATCATCTTTATAGCTGGTACGCGCCACTATAAAGCCTTTGACATAAAGAAAGAGGTGAGTGAGAACGATATGCCGATGTCGAAGATTGTGATGCTCATATTAGTACCATCCATCATTGCCGGTGTTATTGGCTGGATGATTCCAGGTTCTTTGGTTGGATCCGATTCTACGGATGCTTTCATCTTTGCTTGTATACCGGTGATCTATTTTTATGCATCGCTATACTTTAAAGCAAATGCAGAAGATAAGCGCCCGGTTGCAGCCTTGCTGGCCATCTTCGCAGTAGTGATCTTATTCTGGGCCGTGTTCAAACAAAATGGTTCTGCTTTGAATACATGGGCCGACCGCTATACGGATCGCACTGTTACCGGAAACACAGAGCATGCATTTCGTTTCTTTAAACAGGCGCAGCCACTGGCATATAAAAAAGACTCTGTTGCATTATACGATGAGCAGTTTCGTTTGCAAAAAGAAAACGGCGTAGTCGTAAAGGAATATAACTATCCTACTTATTTTCGCAACATTCCGGAAGCAGAACGCCCATCAGATGGTAATGAAGTAAGTTTATGGGCTACCAACTTAAGCCAGTCCATCAACCCTGGTTGGGTAATCGCTTTAACGCCATTGATTGTGGCATTCTTTACCTGGATGCGGCGTCGGAATCGTGAGCCTTCTACGGCTACCAAAATAGCGTTTGGATTATTTATTTCAGGGTTATCAGCTTTAGTAATGGTTGGTGCTGTGTATGCCAGTAACAATGGGGCTGAGAAAGCCAGCGTATTATGGCTGATCTGCAGCTACGGTGTGATTACTATTGGGGAGTTGCTGTTAAGCCCCATGGGATTATCTATTGTGTCCAAGCTTAGCCCGGTTCGTATTACCTCATTGATGATGGGTGGCTGGTTTTTATCAACCTCTATTGGTAATAAACTATCGGGTGTCCTTGCTACGCTTTGGGATACGTATGATCATAAAGCCAACTATTTCTGGTTGAACTTTATCCTCCTCATGTCAGCGGCCATTCTTTGCTTCCTGCTGCTACGTTGGTTAAACGGCATCATGAAGGAAAAAGGGGTGAAATAGTTGCCAACTCAAATCATGTTTTAAATCGCCGTAACGGCACTCAATTCGTTTTTCTAATAATACCATGATAGAACTTAAAACATCAGCGGCGCCAGTAAATAAGTTGGAGGCGCCTGTTAGCCGCAAACACCCCCGGCAATTGTATATGCTGTTCTTTGCCGAAATGTGGGAACGATTCTCATTCTACGGAATGAAGGCCTTGTTGTTGGCCTATATGGTTACCCAATTGAAGTTTGATGAACCCAAAGGTTACGCCATTCTGGGTTCCTATGCAGCATTGGTTTACACGATGCCGATGTTTGGCGGTATGATGGCAGACCGCTTTCTGGGTTACCGACGAAGCGTTTTATTTGGAGGCATACTGATGTCGATAGGGCATTTGGTATTAGCCATTCCAGAAGACTGGAGTTTCTTCTATGGCATGGCTTTCATTATCTGTGGTAATGGTTTCTTTAAGCCTAATATTTCCAGCCTTGTTGGTACGCTTTACAGTAATAACGATCCTAGAAAGGATAGTGCCTTTTCACTCTTTTACATGGGCATCAACATAGGTGCTGCGCTTGGTGGGATACTCTGTGGCTATGTAGGTGAGCGCATCAACTGGCATTATGGCTTTGGTCTTGCCGGTATTTTTATGATACTCGGTCTTATTGTATTTGCTATAGGTAAGAAGTCGTTATTGGAAAAAGGTCTGCCTCCAGATGAAGCTTATTTGAAAAAGCCACGGTTTGCTTTTGTAACAACAGAACATATTATTTATGCGGCTACCTTACTGGTAATTCCAGTCATCGTTCTGCTGTTTCATCAATATGAGGTAATGGATTATCTCATGTTTGGATTAGGGTTGGCAGCTATTTCCTATATTTTATTCGTGGCTTTCCAGTTAGAAAGAGGGGCTAAGTTTAAGCTGTTGGCGGCCTTGGTAATGATTGTCTCCTCTACGCTTTTCTGGGCCTTTTATGAGCAGAATGCAGGATCGCTGAACCTCTTTGCTATGCGTAATGTGGACATGCACTTTTTTGGCTTTGATTTGCCCGCTTTATCTGTCAATAACTTTCTGCCGCCAGGCTGGGTGATCCTACTAAGTTTGGTTTTTGCCTGGCTATGGCCATGGTTAAGCAAAAGAGGAAAGGAGCCTTCTACACCTTTGAAGTTTGCGTTGTCTTTCATTTTAATGGGTGTTGGCTTTTTAGTGTTTTACCTGGCTTGTAGCATCAGTAAATCAAATGGCTTGATTCCGCTGTGGGCCTTCGTTGCCGGCTACTTCTTTGTTATCTGTGGTGAGTTGTGCATATCGCCTATCGGTCTTTCCATGGTAACCAAATTAGCACCTGCTAAAATTGTTGCCTTGATGATGGGGATCTGGTTTTTTGCAAGCGCCATTGGTGAATTTATGGCTGGTAAAATTGGCTCCTTAATGAGTGTGCCTGAAAATGTTGTAAACGATCCGGTGCAATCCCTGCCTTATTATGCAAACATTTTGAATAAGATTGGATTGGGTTCAATCGGTATTGGTGTGTTGTTGATTTGCTTAGTGCCCGTAATCCGTAGATGGATGAAGGATGTGAAGTAATTGTTATCGAATACGCAATTAAATGAAGAAGCACTCCCTAAAGTGGAGTGCTTTTGTATTTATTGATCTCTTTGTAAACGTAACGTATTGTTGAAAAGCCAAGCGCTGTGCTTTGGGTCTCCTTCCCTTCGGGGGAGCGGGAGGGGGGCTTTAAATAAACTTCAACTGCTCATACTTTTTACCTAAGATCTTCTGATCATCGGCTCGTAACCACTTATCTAACACCGTAGCATATACGTTTTTAAAATCTACTTTATATTTCAGATCGCCTTCATCCAGATCATTTAAATCAGGCAAGGCATTAAGAATACCTTTTTCTTTTAGTCCGCCACCAATAAAGAACATGTTGTTTGCTGTACCATGATCGGTGCCACCACTTGCGTTTTGCGCTACACGGCGACCAAACTCTGAAAAGGTAAAGAACAATACATCATTGAAGCGGTTGTTGGCCTTCAGGTCTTTGATAAAGGCCGCTACGGCATCATTCATTTCCTTAAATAAACGTTGCTGTTGCTGCTCCTGGTTAACGTGTGTATCAAAGCTGCCTAGCGATACATAATAGACCTTGGTGTTGATCTCTGAATAGATCAGAGAAGCAATGGTTTTTAAGTTTGTGCCTAACTCTGTCTTAGGGTAATCTGCTCCAGTAGGATGCAGACGGGACTGCTTAAAAATATAGTCTGCAGATGAAAGTGTTTCGGCCATTGTTTTATACAAATACTCTACTGGCTCTTCATCATGATGATGGTCTGCACTGTGTTGTTTGGATACCTCTTTAAAGAAACGCTCATTGCTGGTACCAAACAGGCGCTTGGGGTCTTTAAAAGCCAGTGCTTTTGCCTGCTCTCCCTTCAAGGCAAGACTTAGCACATCGTCCAACTCAAGGGCTTGAGTAGGCTTGTCACAGCCACTACATTGAGCATCTAAATAGCGCCCCAACCAT
Source organism: Flavisolibacter tropicus (assembly GCF_001644645.1). Taxonomy (NCBI): domain Bacteria; kingdom Pseudomonadati; phylum Bacteroidota; class Chitinophagia; order Chitinophagales; family Chitinophagaceae; genus Flavisolibacter; species Flavisolibacter tropicus. Next base: position 4,376,406 of record NZ_CP011390.1, read on the forward strand.
CCCGTATTCCAGTACTCATTGCTTTGACTGGCGGTATGCCAAATGTCCATGCTACGGAAGTGTGAACGGTCAGGGTTAGGATAACCTACATTGTTCAAAATGCCTAGGGAACCATCGTGGTAGGCATCTGCAAAGGCCGATAGGGCAGGATGCAAACCTACTTCATCGGTTAGGCTAATGGCTTTCTCGCGCGTCACGCCAAGGCGAGGGCGTGAACGGTAATAAATATCATTACGTACAGGGATAACTGTATTCAAGCCATCATTGCCACCACTTAACTGCAATACTACAACTACCTTATTGCCAGCCGGCACCATGGCTTTGCCTTCAAAGGCTTTTAAAAACTTAGGCACCATAAATGAAGCCGTAGCTAATGATCCTACCTGTAGAAATTCGCGTCGTTTGATTAACATATGCGGCCCCTCCCAACCTCCCCGAAGGGGAGGAGTCCTACCCACAGCCCTGAAGGCAATGAGAGAACTATATTTTTATTTTGTTTATGAATTAAATTGTTGAAGTGAGCAACTATCTATAAGTGCTGCTTACTTGTTATCAACTTTATAGTAAAGAACTAATTGTAAAAACAATGCTGACCTGACCTAAGTTCCCCCTTCGGGGGACAGGGGGCCAGCCCCCTAACACATCTGGTACTCCGGCGTACTCATAATTTGTACAGTGGTGCTCTTAATAAAGTTCTCGCGTCCACTGCTGTCTGCATAGTTCTGAATAATGTCTTTTCCATAGCGAGGCACTACCTGCAGCAAGGTGGCTTGCAATGTTGTTAACAAGTTCTCTCTTGACACACTGTCAAACTGCTTGGTGTACAACTTCCAGAAGATATCAGCTTGAATAGGTTTGCCAGCCTTACCAGATTGTCCATTTTTACCCATGCTTCTTTCTTCTTGCCCACCGGTCATGTCATCATCTGTCTTGGGGCGAATGTTGAATTCATCGGCATCGGTAAAGAGCTGCGGTAGACGTAAGCGAAACATTAATGAAGAGCTGTCAATCCAGTTCTTCCCACCTGGCCAGCCAGCAACATTAGGTGGGTAGAATAACAATTGTCCCAATAGCCGTTGTACCAGTAATAACGCTTCTTCATTATCTACTGCCATCGGTAGCATGCGTTGCATACCCACAACTAATTCTACAGGCGATTTAATGCGGGTGCCAATATTTTTTTCATCATAAAACCAGTCGGCAGTAAAGATGTCCTCCATTAGCTGACTGATATTGTAATCGCTCTGGAAAAAGCGCTTAGACAGCCACTCTACTTTTTCATTGTCTACTGTTTCATTCACAAAGTAGCGGTAGATCTTTTGCGTTATATAACGGGCGGTTTGTTCATGATCCAATAAGATATCCAACACATCCTCACCGGTAAAATTTCCGGTCTTTCCTAAGACCGTTTTATTATCGGTATCATGCTGAAACCGGCGAAAGACAAACTCGCCTTTGATGTTGGAGCTCCAGCCGGTAAAGGCACGAGCGGCTTCTTTAATATCCTGTTCGGTATAATGGCCTCTGCCCATGGTGAATAATTCCATTACTTCACGGGCAAAGTTTTCATTGGGATGGTCCTTTTTGTTTTGTGCGGCATTTAGAAAGTTGAGCATGGCAGCCGATTGCGATACTTGAAGTAACAGGGTGCGGAAGCTGCCCAATGCATTCTGGCGAATGATATCCAACAACTGTTGCTGGAAGAAGATATTCAGGTTGCGAGAGGCGAAATGACCGTGCCAAAAGAACGCCATCTTTTCCCGCAGTTGCGCATCGCTGCTTACCAGCTGCTCCAGCCAGGTTAAGTTCAGGCTTTTAATACTGTCGCGTTGTTTTTGACGCACCATCTTGCGGTCTGCTTCTTCCAGGGCTTTCTTTTGTTGCTGGCGCCCCGCTTCTTCAGCGCCCATAAAAAGGCCTTTCAAATAATCATCAGCAACATCTATGTAGGCAGGCTTTTTAGAAGAGGCTTTTTGTAAAGCTTTGAAAAGGGCTTTAGGTGAAATTTCTTTTAGTTGTTCCAGCTGCTCAGTAGCAGGGCCAAAGCCGGCACGCCACATGAGATGCTGATTCTTAGTTTGGTTGGAAGGCATAAAGCGGGTAAGATTTGCAGTAAGACTTTCGTTAGGAAAAGAAGTTTAACGTCTTTTTAAAAATACATAAAGCAGCTGGTTTTAATTAAATTTGATTCAACCGTATGCGCCTTAGGGTATTTAAATATTCTTCACCACTACTGCTTTATACAGCTGCTTTGCTATCTTTCTTTGCAAGTGGCTTCCTCGTATGGATACCACTGTTATATGCCTGGTTGTTGATCCCAGCATTGGAATTGCTTCTAAAACCTGATGAACATAATCTGTCAGCCGCAGAGGAGGAGCTAACGAAGAATGATCGTATATACGATTGGTTGCTCTACATGATTGTTCCGCTGCAATACCTGTCTTTGGCTTGCTTTCTTTATAATGTTACTTATGCTACACCCGATACGATTGACATCATTGGGAAGACCATGGTGATGGGTTTGTTATGCGGCACATTTGGAATCAATGTAGGTCATGAGCTGGGCCACCGTGTCGACAAGATGGAGCAGGGACTTGCAAAGGCGCTGTTGTTAACGTCCTTGTACATGCATTTTTTTATTGAGCATAATAAAGGGCATCATAAGCGTGTGGCTACACCCGATGATCCCAGCAGTGCTCGGTTAGGAGAAACGGTTTATGGTTTTTACTTCCGCAGTATTGTATTTGGCTACCTAAGTGCATGGGAAATAGCGGCTAAGGATGTAAAGAAGAAAGGCAAGTCTTTATTCTCCTTGCAAAATGAAATGTTACAGTTCCAGTTGATTCAATTGGGGTTTGTGGTAATTATTTATGTAGCCTTCGGCGGATGGACTTTGTTATATTTTATCCTGGCTGCCATACAGGGAATGTTACTGCTGGAGACTGTCAACTATATTGAGCATTATGGTTTGCAGCGTAAGGAAATTGGCATGGGTAAGTATGAGCGGGCTATGCCAGTGCATAGCTGGAACAGCAACCATGTTATTGGGCGCGTAACCTTATTTGAACTCAGTCGTCACAGTGATCACCACTACCTGGCTAGTCGTAAATACCAGATCCTGCGTCACCACGACAACTCACCACAAATGCCTACAGGTTATCCGGGCATGATGATCCTTTCCTTAGTACCACCAGCTTGGTTCTATGTAATGAATAAACGGGTAAGGCAGTTACAGTCTGTGTAGTTGTTAGAAATACTTTAAGGCACCAATTCCATAGATAAGATAGGATAGGGCTTGCCCATGCTATCTACATCAGAGCGGGAAACCACTTGAAACCCCATATGCTTATAGAAGTCTACTGCTTGATGATTGTCTTCGTTCACATCTACCTTTTTGGCACCCAATTGGCTAATGGCATAGTGTAAAAGCAGTTTTCCAACCCCTTTTTCTATATTGAATGGATCAATAAACAGCATCTCTATTTTATCTTTTACCGTTCCTAGAAAACCAACGATATGGCCGCGCTCATTCCGGATACAAAACAGGTTAACCGCTTGAAGAAACTCGTTTAAAATCAGTGGCTTGAAATACTGGATGTCTTCTTCTTTTAAGAAGTGATGGGTAGCTCGCACAGACGCTTCCCACACATCTACGATTTCCTGGAAATCATCAGGAGAAGCCGCTTGGATGTTTTCAAAGATTTGCATTGATTCAATGCTCATATAAAAGCAGGTTTGGTAGACCAAAGGTATAAACGATAAAGAACTTTTATAATATAAAGTAAAGCTGCTACATCTCTTGATGTAACAGCTTTTGGATGAAGTTTATTTGCCCAAAAGAATTCGGAAACCGATGTAAAGTGATGAGGAAGGATTAAAGTTGGTGGCAAGGCCAATGTTCTTATTTGCTGAAGTCGATTTAAGGCCAAACGTCAAGTCCTCTATCTCCTCATTGTTATAACTTAAATTAACCAGGTCATTTAAATAGGCTTCTAAATGGAAGCGTTTACTAATAGCGTAGGCAATGCCGGGCGCTACAGAAGCCGTTATAGTTTTTGAAATAGAATTCCGGCTCTGATTAGTATTAAAGGTCTGTTCTCTTTTAGATCGACTGTATTGCATTCCTCCATTTCCAAAAAGGAGAAAGTTTTTACCTAGAGATGTATAACGCCGAGAAAACAAACCTGCAGAAAAACCATTTGATTCATCTTTCTGCATTGGTGTACTAGGTTTAGACATAGACTTTGAATAGCCTGCACTCGCGCCTATAACCCACTTCTCATTAATAGCCACTCCAATTGCAGGAGTAATATGAAAGGAGTTATAATCACTTTCGTTTGTTCCAGCTTTTGATTGCTGTTTAATATAACTAGCTCCACCACCCAATAATATGGCCCCCTTTGTGATCTGCGCTTGAGAAATAGTAGCGAAAGAAATAAATGTGCAAGCTAAGAGTAACGTTTTCTTCATGTGTTGTTGGTTTTGTGTTCTTAAAGACAACACACTGAAAAAGATGATGCATGAAAAAATCAGCTTAACAATTGTTTAGCGCCGTGTTAAAAGAAAGTAAAGGGCTACCTGCTATTTTTTTAACTGAGTAAAAAGCGTTTGTAATGTAGCGTTAGTAGACGAAGAACCTTTGCAATAAGATAGCTTTTGAATATGTTGAATTCGGTTTTCCAAATCTGGATGACTGCTTAACCACTCATAGGTAGTGTTACTGGAAGCAGGTGTTTCTTTCTTCAGGAGTTGAAACAAGCGCACAAATCCATCGCAACTAATATTACGATCGGCTAACAGCTTGGCGCCATATTCATCCGATTCCGTTTCCAACTCACGACTGTAGGACAACTGTTTTATATCATCAGCGTTTTGAAGTAATACGTTGCCCGCTACTGTTATATCGCCCATCAGCAGTGTAAAGAATACCTGTGATGATAGTTTGCGGAACATGCTACGTAGCGAATGCCGTTTTTCCACATGCGTATATTCATGTGCCAGCATAGCTGCCAGCTCTTCGTACGATTGCATGCCTTTCAGGAGCTCGTCATAAACAACAATATGACCGCCTGGCATGGCAAAGGCATTCGGGATATCGCTCTTCACTACCGTGATCTGTATGTTGTAGGCAGATGGAATCTTTAGTTCATCAAAAAAGCTGTTGATATAGGCTGTCTTGGCTTCATCAACAGTAAAGGTGCCGCGCATGGACTGGTACATCTGTTCACCCAATTGCGTCTCGTAAGAGATCGGTACTTTATTGGCCATGCTGGCTGCCAGGCGGGGCAGGGCAAAGAAATAGAACAGTATTCCTACGGCCACCATAATCACCAGCAATTTCAAAAGCGTGCTGCCTCGGTGTTTGTGAATGGAGCCCGACTGCTGTTGTACAGCCTGAGTCAGTTCGTGCGAAAAGCTATCAGAATGAAGCGAGATGGTTTGTTGAGGATAGCCGGGATAAGAAAACCGTGTTGGCTCCAGCTTCATGATCTGGTCGTAGTACCAATAGGTTTCTTTTCCCGGCTCTAATTGTATGATCAGCCGATGTTTATCTAATGAAAGCGTTACCAGCGTTTGCTGGTCGCCATACTCATATGTAGCATTAGCTGTCGTCACCTTAAATCATTTCGCTGCCAAAATAGCTTTGTAACACCGGTGGCAGCAGAATGCCATTTTCTGTTTGGTTGTTCTCCAGCAAGCACGCTAATATGCGTGGTAAAGCCAAAGAACTTCCGTTTAGTGTATGTACCAGTTGTGTCTTACCATTGCTATCCTTATAGCGAGCCTTCAAACGGTTGGCTTGGAAAGATTCGAAGTTAGAAACAGAGCTAACTTCCAGCCATTTTTCCTGCGCGGCACTATAAACTTCAAAATCATAAGTCAGCGCTGAAGCAAAGCTCATATCCCCGCCGCACAAACGTAAAATGCGATAATGTAGTCCTAATGACTGAACCAGTTTTTCTACATGCGCCACCATTTCATCCAATACTTCGTAGCTGCGCTCGGGCTGAACCACTTGTACAAGCTCAACTTTGTCAAACTGGTGTAGGCGATTCAGTCCGCGTACATCCTTACCATAGCTGCCGGCCTCACGGCGGAAGCAAGGCGTGTAAGCAGTCATTTTGATCGGCAGGTCTGCTTCTTTTAAGATCGTATCGCGGTAAATATTGGTTACCGGTACTTCGGCAGTAGGGATCAGGTACAGGTTGTCAACCGTTACATGATACATCTGTCCTTCCTTATCAGGCAACTGGCCGGTACCATAAGCAGAAGCTTCATTTACCATTAGCGGTGGCATATACTCGGTATAACCAGCCTGTGTATTATAGTCCAAAAAGTATTGGATCAAGGCACGTTGCAGCTTGGCACCCTTGCCTTTATATACAGGGAAGCCACTGCCGGTAATTTTGTTACCCAGTTCAAAATCAATCAGGTCGTATTTCTTTGTAAGGTCCCAGTGTGGCACTGCAGATGCAGGAAGTTCAGGTTTACTGCCACCGGTACGCACTACTTCATTGTCTTCTGGAGTTCTACCCTTTGGAACCAAAGAAGATGGTAGGTTGGGAAGACGAAGCAATAGATCGTTAACTTGTTTTTCTTTCTCGTCCAGCTCTTGTTGCACCGGACCTAGAACCGTTTTCAGCTGCTCTACTTCTTTCTTTCTATTCTCCGCCTCTTCTTTCTGGCCTTTGCCCATCAGCATACCAATTTCTTTGGACGCTGCGTTGATCTTGGCTTTGGTATCATCAAACTGAAAGGTCAGTTTCTTACGCTCATCATCTAGGGCAATGATCTCGTCTACCAGGTTCGGCTCACTAAAATGCTTTACGGCTAAACGTTCTTTCACCACTTCCGGTTGGCTACGCAAAAAGGCTATCTGCAACATATTTCTTCTTTTTGTAGAGTATTTGTAGTGCGGCAAAGATATGGCTAAGAGAGGCTAGGAGGAAAAAGAGATAAAGAGAGGTTTTTAGCACAGAACAAAGAAGAAGAATATTGAACAAGGAACAAGGAAGGATGAATATTGAAGGAAGGAAATGTTCAATGCTCAACGTTCAATACTCAATGTTCAATGAAGAGAGGAGGAGGATAGGAGGATGGTAGGAGCCGTAGTGAATGTGTAGTGCAGGTAGGGGGCTTTTTCTGTGCAGTTGGTACGGACTTACCTACAGAAGAGGTACAGACTAGGTACAGACTAGGTACCGATAAGGTACAGAAAAGGTACTAGAGACTAGGTAGGGCCTACGCATGTCCCCGGTCCGCCTAGGGCGGAGAGCACCTACGCTCTGGAATCCTATTATCAAATTCCAAATTCCTCTAATCTGTAGCCACTTACCGGGAGAGTTAAAGGGGATATCCTCCTCTAGTAGTCCACTACTGACTCACCACTCATTACTCTTCCCTTTTCACGTCTCACTTCTGGCATTTCACGATTTCTCACCACTCACCACTCACCACTCACCACTGACCATTCACCATTAGCTTTCTTTCTGTGGACTGTCGTCTGTAGACCGTGGACTCATCTCACCGCTCGCAGCTTTTCTCTTTATAGATCCCTGGCCTATGCACCTGCATCCACGGGGTTATGGAAGAAATGGGCTCAAAGCCAAACTTCTCATACAGCCCATGCGCGTCGCGCGTGGCCAGCAAAAAGCGGCGGAGACCCTGTAGGGTAGGGTAGTTCATGATCACTTCCATCAGCCAGCGGCTTAAACCCTTACCACGGTAATTCGGATCAATGAATACATCGGCCAGGTAGGCAAACGTGGCTTCATCACTGATCACACGGGCAAAGCCTACTTGCTGCTCTCCGTGAAATACCGAAAAACAAAGGGAGCCTTTGATAGATTTTTCAATAATGGGCTTAGATATACCCTCAGCCCAATAAGAGTTAGTTAAGAACTGGTGGGTGTAATCGACATCAATCTTTTCCTTGTCTGTGGTAATGCTATAATCATCTTTGATCCATTCCATAAAGCGGTACTATTTGATTATTCGTTAGGGCAAACGCAGGTGCTTGGTCTTCACATACAGGTCCTGCAATTCACTGCCACTTTTTCTCTTTCGTCTCCTTCGTACTCTTAGCTACCTTTGTGGTATGCAATTTAGTGATGATCTACAAAGCCGCTGGTGGAAATTGGAAGAAAAGCTAATGGAACGATTTGGCAAAAAGCCCGATGTGGAAAGCATTCTCTACCTGATAGGCATCCAGGAATTTGGTGAAATACGAAAGAAATTTTCGAAAGAACAGAAGCAAGACCTTATGCATATAGCCGTTTGTACGTTACTGTCACCCAGTGGCTATTACGAGCTATCGCATGTGGATGAAGACGGCTGGCCGCACTTCACGCAATTGAAACCCATGCCCAACATGATGCCACACGAGCAGGAGAATTTCTTAAAAGACCATATCTTACTGTATTTTCAAAACCTAGACTATTAAACAAACATACGTACCTACTATGATAAGACTATTCATGCTGACAGCATGCAGCCTATTGCTTGCAGCTTCCTCCTTTGCCCAGCAAGATGTTAAGCTGAAAAAGAAAGACCGCAAGCGCGATATTGAAATGGTAACTACAGAAGGTACCATTGTATTACGCTTATCAGACTCTACTCCTTTACACCGCGACAACTTTCTACGCCTGGTGAAATCAAAGTATTATGACAGCGTGTTGTTTCACCGCGTTATCAAAAACTTTATGATACAAGGTGGCGATCCGGATAGCAAACGTGCTGCTGCGGGAGTAGCATTAGGAGAAGGTGGTCCCGGGTATACAATACCAGCCGAATTCCGGACAACATTATTTCACAAGAAAGGTGTGCTGGCAGCAGCCCGCGACAATAATCCGGAAAAGGCCAGCAGCGCCAGCCAGTTCTATATTGTGCAGGGAAAGAAGTTTACTGATGCCGGCTTAGACTCTGTAGAAACGTTTCGCCTGAAAAGAAAACTGCCCGCAGATCAACGCGAGGTGTATAAACGATTGGAGGTACCCCACACCTTGATCAGAACTATACGGTATATGGTGAAGTAGTTCGCGGCCTAGACGTTGTAGACCGCATCGCTGCCGTACCTACCAGTCGCACACCACCCGACCGTCCTGTTACCGATGTACGTATTATAAAAGCACGATTGGTAAAAAGGAAGAAATAGTTGGAACCACGATTTGGGGAGATTATTGGGATTAGAGGAAATGGCTGATGTGAGGATGGCTGATGACTGATTTAGGTTGAAAGGTTAACAAGTTGAAAAGTTGACAAGGAAGGGAGAGTGATGAGAGAGAATGTTCAATACTCAATGATCAACTCGAAATGTTCAATAAAGAGAACATGAATTGATAATAAAAAAGCACTCCAATTACGGAGTGCTTTTTTATTATCGCCTATCATTTCTTTGCGTCTTTGGACCTTTGCGCCTTTGCGAGAAGCCTTCTCCTTTTCTCTGTGCGAAATCCTTCCTCAGCGCCCCGGTGCTCCCCGCGTGAAACCAAATCAGCAATCTTCAAATCAGAAATCAGAAATTCCGGTTAATATTGCAGCTTCAAACGTCAAATATGAACTTTCCAGAAAATTTACGGTACACAAAAGATCATGAATGGATTCGCGTAGAAGGTGATGTAGCCATTATTGGTATTACTGATTTTGCACAGCACGAATTGGGCGATATCGTATATGTAGAAGTAGAGACCATTGGCCAAAGCTTAGAAGCGGGTAGCGTATTTGGAACAGTAGAAGCAGTAAAAACAGTTTCTGATTTATACCTGCCTTTAGCTGGTACGATCACAGAACTGAACCCCAACCTGAATAACAACCCTGAGCTGGTAAACTCCGATCCATATGGCGAGGGTTGGATGGTGAAAATGAAGTTGAATAATGTTGCTGATGTTGACACATTGATGGATGCTGCTGCCTACCAAAGCCTGGTGAGCTAAGCCATCAATCTGTTTTTCAATAACAATCGTATATCCACAGCATGCCCTGTCCATTGCTGCCCAAGACCTACGTTGAGCGTTAGAACCACATACACCGAGCAAGAACTGGTATCTCTTTTACAACAAAAGGACAACCAGGCTTTTAGTTATCTCTATGATAACTATGCTGGCGCCTTGTGTGGAGTGGTAAAACAAATTGTGCTCGACGATGCCTTGGTCAGCGATGTGGTGCAGGAGGTCTTTGTCAGCGTTTGGCGTAAAATTGATAGTTACGACCCGGCAAAAGGGCGCCTGTTTACCTGGATGCTGAATATTGCCCGCAATGCTGCTATTGATAAAGTTCGCTCACGGAGCTATCAGGCCGGATTGCGTCAGCAATCCATAGAAGGGAATGAGTATTCACTTCCAGCAGTGCGGCCCGGCATTGATGATTTTGGACTGAAGCGTGTGATCCAAAAGCTAAAAGAAGAGCAACGACTGTTGATTGATCTGTCTTATTACCAAGGTTATACGCACGAGCAAATAGCTAAAGCACTGAACATACCGTTAGGTACAGTGAAAACGCGCTTGCGTAGTGCATTGATCCAGTTAAGAAACTTATTACAATAAGTGAACGTAAAAGAGTACATAGCAAGTGGTATTGTAGAAAGCTACGTCTTAGGACTGGCTTCGGATGCCGAACGGCAGGAGTTTGAACACGCCTGCAGCCAGTACCCCGAGGTAGCCCAGGCCCGGAATAGCTTTGAACAGACACTGGAGGCGAAGCTTTTACGGGAGGCTATTCCACCTCCGGCGGGGTTAAAGGCCAGGATTGAAGACCAGTTGTTCAATCAACCTGTTATGCAGCCAATGGAAACGCTGGAGACTCAACCGCCAGTACGTTCTATTGGGGCCTGGAAATGGGTAGCAGCCGCTTCTGTAGTACTATTAGCCGGATCTTTATATTGGGCCTTTAACACCCATACAAAGTATCAGGAGCTACAGGAAGCCAACCGCCAGCTGCAGCAAAACCTGAATGAATCTACCGCGCAGCTCAACGAGATCAAAACTGAGCAGGTGCTGTTGCACAAATCAGGTATGAAGATGACCGCCTTGCAAGGCACAGCCCATTCACCGGCATCTTTTGTTACTGTGTATTGGGACACCGCCAGCAAGGATGTCTACATGATGATCAATAACCTACCCCAACCTGCTGCTGACCAGCAGTACCAGTTGTGGGCCTTATTAAATAATCAGCCAATTGATTTGGGCGTATTTGAAATGCAGCAGGAAAAGCTGCTGGTGCGCATGAAAAATGTACAGCAAGCCCAGGCTTTTGCTATTACTCTTGAGCCTAAAGGCGGTAGTCCCAGTCCTACATTAGATAAGATGTATGTAGTGGGTAAACTTTGATAGTTGTACAAATTTTCCAACGTAATAATAACGAGGCACTTTTTCAGGTGCCTTTCTTTTTGGGGATAGTGAATCGTTAAAGATTATTGGTTAAAAGTTATCGATAATCAACACTGATTATCATACTCTTTAATGTACAATAACCCTTTTCACGTTTCACGAAAAATCACTCACCTTCTCGTGCGTACAGTCTCCCTTACTGTGGGCTGTCGTCTGTTGACCGTGGACTTATTTCTTACGTTTCACGATTAACAATTCACTTCCTAACCCTTATTTTGTGTTATGATAGTTTCTGTAAAGCTGCGCTACACCATACTCACGCTCTACTTTATCACCATGTGCATTTTATTTACCTTGCCGGGGTCGGCTTTTCCCCAATCCGGATGGATGGGAAAGGTTTTCTTTGATAAGTGGGTGCATATTGGCCTTTTTAGCCTTTTTACCTTCCTGATTTGCTGGGCTATGCAGATTAGCCTCAAACGGGGGATGATGACTGCATTTTTGGCCGCCGTTATTTATGGGATCTTAGTGGAAGTTGTTCAGGATCAATTCATTCCTAATCGTTCATTTGACCTGGGCGATTGGGCTGCAGATATTGTTGGCAGTTTTATCGGTATTTGGTTTTGGAACCTGAAGTATATAAAAAAATAGACCCCTGTGGAAACAGGGGTCGCAACCAAAACTAACTGCTTATGAGAAAATTGACTGCTTTATGTGAGAAAGTCTTTATATGTATTACAAAATAGGTGCCAATAATTTTTTAGTATCTGTTAATGCTTTTCAAAACCTGTTGCAAAATCCTAAAGAACTACCGACACTTATAATTTAGAAAAGACTGTGCCAGTTTTTATTTATGCTTTGCTAATGAATGATACGGATAGGGTATTGGGGATATACCTCCACAAGAAACAATTTAATGTGTAAAAAAGCAATACACAATTACTCAGTAAAGCACATAAACGTTAGTGTTAGAAAAATCCATTGGGCAAATGATTGAGTTTCAATTGCTATGTATTAAATGGAATAGATTGAATAGGTAAAATTTACGATCTGAGGTTAAATAATTAGCCCCTTCTTAATAGAAGGGGCTAACCGTTAAAACAACTTTAAATCGCAAACTTTACACTTTAAGTTAGTGGCTTTTGCCTGGGTTCCGTTAATCCTGCTTCACCATCTTCTCTGCGTTTTCCGCAAATTGAAGTGCATCAATTAATTCCTGGATATTACCATTCAGCACATCCGGTAAGTTATATAAGGTTAAACCAATGCGGTGATCAGTAACCCGACCTTGGGGAAAATTGTAAGTGCGGATCTTAGCACTTCTGTCGCCACTGCTCACCAAAGTCTTACGATGGCGGGATATTTCCTCTTCTTGTTTTCGTACCTGTTCTTCGTAGAGTTTCGTCCGCAACATTTGCATGGCTTTTTCCCGGTTACCTAACTGAGAGCGTTCTGTTTGACAAACTACTACAACACCTGTTGGTACGTGGGTCAAAAATACCTTGGTCTCTACCTTGTTTACATTCTGACCACCTGCACCACCACTTCGCGCGGTTTCCATCTTTACATCACTTTCCTTTAATTCAAAATCCACTTCTTCAGCCTCTGGCATCACTGCTACAGTAGCCGCACTGGTATGTACACGGCCGCTGGCTTCCGTATCGGGCACACGCTGTACGCGGTGTACACCACTTTCAAATTTCAATGTACCATATACATCATCACCTGTTACTTCAATCTGGGCTTCCTTATAGCCGCCCACTGTACCTTCATTTTCACTCAACAAGGCCGTTTTCCAACCACGTTGCTCACAATACTTCATATACATGCGTACCAGGTCGCCGGCAAATAGCGAAGCTTCATCACCGCCCGTTCCGGCACGGATCTCCAAAATAGCATTTTTCTCATCCTGCGGATCTTTCGGAATCAGCATCTGGCGGATAGAGCCTTCCATCTTCTCCTTCGTTATTTCAATTTCCGGCAATTCTATCTTAGCCAGCTCACGCAATTCTTCATCACTTCCACTCAGAGCTTCTTTGTAGAAATCCACATCATCCAACACCTTACGGTAATCACGGTAAGCATTTACAATCTTTTCAAGGCTGCGGTATTCCTTGCTCAGTTGCCCAAACTTCTTGTTATCGGCAATTATTTCAGGGTTGGTAAGTGCAACACCTAAATCATTAAAGCGGGCCTGTATGGCGTCGAGTTTATCTTGCATAAGAAAAATAGGCTGCAAAATTACATATTTGCAGCCACGATAAAGGTATT